>JASFTE010000021.1:0-17840 GCA_050114035.1 Armatimonadota bacterium
TCCACCCGGTCGCGGGACATCCCCACCAGCGAAGGCTGCTTCCAGCCGAGGTACGCGGGCGGACGGTCCGACTGGTTCGCGGCGAAGATCTCGGCGGACCTGAAGCAGGTGATCTGGTGCACGTACGTCGGTGGCTCGGGCGACGAGTCGCCGCGAGGGGGATTGGCGCTCGGCCCACAGGGCGACGTCTGCCTGTTCGGCACCACCAACTCGGGCGACTACGCCACGACAGCGGGCGTACATCGCACGAAGCGCAACGGCCCCCGAGACGCCGCCATCACGATGCTGAAGTCGGACGGCTCCGGACTCGTGTGGAGCACGCTGTTCGGCGGCAGTGCGGAGGACTTCATGGTCGGCGGCCGCGTCGATGGCGCAGGCAACGTGTACTTCGCGGGACACACCACGTCGGCCGATCTGCCCGTCACAGCCGGCGCCGCACAGCCGCGGCTCGGCGGCGCGCACGACGGCTACTGCGTGAAGCTGTCCGCCGACGGCAGGCGTCTTGCGTGCGTCACGTATGTGGGTGGGAGCGAGAACGAGTTCCCGGAGCATCGGCCCTATCTGGCTGCCGACGGGAGCACCCTTCTCCCGGGCGTTAGCGCATCCCGCGACTTCACCACAACGCGCGATGCGTTCCAGCGGCGCCTGAAGGGCAGGACCGGCGCGTTCCTCGTGAAGCTGTCGCCCGATGGCAAGCGCTTCGTCTTCTCCACACTCCTCGGCGGATCGGCCGGCGAGTTCTGCCTCATGCCGACGCCGGACGCGCAGGGCAACATCTTCATCGTCGGACAGACCGAGTCGCGGGATCTGCCGGTGACGGCGGGCGCACTCCAGGGAAGCTACGGTGGCGGCAAGAGCGACGGCTGGCTCGGAGTGCTCAGCGCCGACGGTTCGCGGCTGAGTCACTGCACCTACCTGGGCGGGAGTGGCGACGACATGATCCGCAGCGTCGCGCTCGGCCCAAAGGGCGAGCTGTACCTGGTGGGGCACACGGGCTCAGGCGACTTCCCGGCGACCGCCGGCGCAGCGCAGACGAAGCACGGTGGGAAGGGCGACGCGTACGTGGTGAAGCTCGTACCTCGAGGGCGATGAGCGACGAGGCGGCCAGCGGACCGGCGTATAGTGCACTGCGCCTCCAGAGGGGCAAGGACACGGCAGCGAACAGACGCGTGTTGGCCCTGGTGCTTCTGGGCCGAGTCTCTGATGCTGCGGAATCAGCCCGCCTCCGCACTGTCCCCAGCGATCGGGTACTGCAGCACGGCGGCTGCGGCCTGGGCTGCGGTCCCCAGAGGAGCCACGGAGGCGCCGGAGGAACAGACAGAGCGGCGACGTGGCACAGGCAGGGGACGGCCACGGTCAGCGGGGCGCGCGCAACACAGCGAGTGCGGCTCATGCGGGAGGGGCACTGTACCGCATACCGAGAAATGGCCTTGGCCGTGGCAATGTTGTGGACTGGCGGCCACAGACATTCCGCAGGAGGAGTGGCAGTGATGCAACACCGGAAGTGCACTCATCGTCTTATCGGCCTCACGATCGCCGTTGCTGTGCTCGCGACGGTTCCAACGGCCGCGCAGCGGAAGGGCAAGAGGAGCCGCGACGACTGGCAGCGGCCGGAGCAAGTGGTGGCAGAGCTGCATCTGCAGCCCGGCGCCGTCGTGGCCGACATCGGCTGCGGGACGGGCTACTTCACCTTCCGGCTGGCGGAGGCGGTCGGTGAGGCGGGCAAGATCATCGGCGTGGACATTGACGAGAAGGCCCTCGCGACGCTCAAGAAGCGCGCGGCGGAGCGCGGCGCCGGCAACATCGAGCTCGTGCAGTCCGAGCCGACGGACACGAAGCTGGAGCCCGCCTCGGTGGACGTGGCCTTCGTGTGCATGGTGATGCACCACGTGCCCAAGGAGCAGCAAGAGCCGCTTCTGGGGAGCATCGCACAGGCCGTGAAGCCCGGCGGGTACCTGTACGTGATCGACGTCCGGCGGGACATCGAGAGCCACCTTCGCGAGCATGGAGAGAAGATAACGCGCGCGGAGCTCATCGAGAAGGCGGAGGCCGGGGGCTTGAAGCTCGACGCCGATTTCTACTGCCTGCCGTACCAGTACTTCGTTCGGTTCCTCAGGCCGGAGACAGAGCAGTAGAGCGGGCAGCGCCGCCCTCCGGCCTCAGGCGAGACCCCGGCTGCCGGCTCGGCTCTGGCTATTCTCCGTCGGCCGAGGGCGGGCCGACCTCGGCGAGGAGACATCGGGGGCGATGGTGGCTGTCAAGGGCTCGTATGCACCGAGGGCTCTCCGGGAGCACTGTGCGGAGGCGGGACGGGCCAGTTCTGTGCTCTACGGCTCCGCTCCGTACCGGCGTAGGAGGGCTTTCATCTCCTCTGTCTTCGCCAGCTCCAGCGGCGTGCATCCCTGGTGATCCTTGGCGTTGGCGTTCGCGTTTTTCTCCAGCAGCCATTCGGTCGTCGGCAGATGGTCTTGCCGCACGCCCTCGTGCAGCGGCGTCGTGAATCCGTCGCGCGGCGGCTCGGGCGCTTCGGCCTCCGGCTTCGCCTCGCCTGTGAGGTCCAGTGCCATTACCGGGCATCGGTGGGCCGCATCCGGATGCACTCCCGCCTCGATGGCCGCCCGCGCAAGCTCCCTGGAGCGCGGCCCGTGGCAGCCGTTGACCATGTGCTCGAAGGCGTCCGGGGAGCCGCAGCCCCACGCGATCGTGGCAAAGCCGTGCGCCGCGTAGACCGAGGCGGGGAACACCTCCGCCCACTGCGCGTACGTGCGCACCTCGCTGCAGCCGGTGGCCTCGATCCTCTGGAAGCCGGCAGCCCGCGCATAGTGCACCGCGCACCGCACGAGCTCGCCGTCGAGGCCGTCCTCGACGCCCCGCGGATCGACGTACGCCGCACCGAGCCACAGGATCTCGTCGGTCCAGTCGCGGCGATGCTCCTCCTGCTCCCAGCCCACCCACCGGGGCACGGTGACCGTCTTCGGGAAGAAGCGCAGCTTGCCGGCGGGCATCTTGCCATCGAAGGCCATGAAGGAGAACCACGCCACCTTCCCCGCCAGGCTCGCGGCGATGTGTCCCCAGTAGTCCCCGAAGCGGAGCTCGCCCGCGTCGTCGCGGAAGTCCTCCGGGTCGACGTCGCCCGGCGGAATGTCCTCCTGCATGTTGTAGACCGCCTCGATGTGTCCCCCGTAGTCGCCCTCCTGGCTGGGCCTCCCGGGGCCCCCGAGGATCGCCGGCGGCGGTCGCTCCACGCAGTGCTCGGGCGTCAGCCACTCGATCCTGTAGGTCGTCCCGTTCAGCTCAGCCGTGAACGTCTTGCCGGTCTCCATGGCCGCCACTCCTCTCGCCGCAGACCCGAAACGGATCGGCGGGCCGGGCAGGCCTTTTACTGCCAGGTCTTCTGCCCATTGACTTCGCTCAGCGGCCAATCGATCCCTGCGGTGCCCTCTGGCATATGGACTCGGGGGGACGATGGACATCTCCGGGTCCCGGATCCCGGGGACACCCGGGACGTGCCCTCCCCGCAGTGCATCGCACGCTCCCGTGGCAGGAACGCGCGCCCCGTAGTCCGAATCTCCCCGTCGCTCAGCTCGAACGCGCCGCCATGTGCCGGAGGAACCACCGCCGTGCCTGAGACTGCACCAGAGCACCCGCGCGCGGAGGCCCGCGCGGCAGCGGAAGCCGAGATACGGAAGCCGACTCGCTACCTGCCTGGGCTCACGTGGCGGGTGTTCGGCTTCTTTGTGGTGCTGACGGCCATCATCGTCATCTGGACCGAGTACTCCGTGCTCGTGGTCAACAGCACCAGCTTCAACAGCCTCGCCCCATCCATCACGTCCGTGTTCGCCCTGGCCGTGGTGGCCGGGCTGCTGAACCCGATCCTCAAGGCCATCGCCCGCCGCTACGGCCTCGCCTCCCGGGAGCTGGCCTGCCTGTACTGCATGCTCATGGTCGCCTCGCCCGTGGCGTCCATCGGCATGGTGCACTTCATGCTGCCCAGCATGGTCTCGGCGCGGTACTTCGCCAGCGCCGAGAACAAGTGGGAGAGCCAGTTCCTGCACTTCATCCCCGAGTGGTATGGCCCCACGGGCGAGCGGGAGATCACCCACTTTTGGGAGTCGAGCCCGACTGCGAGCGTTCCATGGCCTGCCTGGGTGGCGCCGCTGGTGCTTTGGTCGGTCCTGGGCCTCAGCCTGTACTTCGCGATGCTGTGCATCAACACGATCATCCGCCGACAGTGGATCGAGAACGAGCGTCTCACCTTCCCGCTCGTCTATCTGCCGCTGGAGCTAGCGCGGGAGGACGAGGGGCGGCTCGTCAGCTCCTTCTTCCGCAACAAGCTCATGTGGATCGGCTTCGTCATCGCCATCATCCCGCAGGCCATGGCGGGCCTGCACGTGTACTTCCCCGCGATGCCGGACGTGCCCGTCAAGAGCTACCCGCTCCATCCATACCTGCGCACCGCTCCGTGGAGCTACGTCGGCCGCCTGCAGCTCGCGTTCTATCCGTGCATGATCGGCTTCTCGTATCTGCTCACGACGGAGGTGTCGCTCTCCGGCTGGGTCTTCTACCTGCTCGCCAAGGCGGAGCGCATCCTCGGCGGTGTCGGGGGCTGGACGGCCGGGCGACAGGCAGAGGGCTTTGCCGGCTTCCCCTTCGAGGAGCAACAGGGGCTCGGCGCATGGATGATGCTCATCGGCATCGGCATCTGGATCGGGCGGGCGCACTTCATTGACGTGCTGCGCGGCGCCTTCGCCCCGGGCGCGGCCGACCGGGCGCCGCGCGATCCACTGAGCTACCGGGTCGCGTGCATTGGGTTCGTCCTGGCCCTGGCAGTGCTCCTGCTGTGGGCCAATGCGGCCGGCATGTCGCTCCTGGCGGCAGTGCCGTTCTTCCTGCTGCTGTTCGTGAACATGAGCGCCCTCACGCGCATCCGGGCCGAGGCGGGACTGGGCTGCATCAGCGGTCCCATGATGGTGCAGGACTTCATGTACGCCATCGTCGGCACATCCACATTCGGCGCGAGGAATCTCACGCTCCTGGAGCACTTCCGCTGGTTCTCCCGCGAGTTCCGCGGCGCGCCCACGATCATGCCCTGCCAGCTCGAGGCGCTCAAGATCGGGCACGAGGCCAAGATACGCGGGCGCGACCTGGCCATCGGCATCCTGGTCGCCATCGTCATCACGATGGTCATGGGGCAGGTTGCCACGCTCAAGGTCATCTACCGGCAGGGCGGCGTCACCATGAACAACTGGCGCTTCCTGGACGTGCCGCGCACGCCATTCAACCGGCTCGCGGGCCTGCTGACCAATCCGAAGCCCACGGACTGGCTCTCGCTGAGCTTCGTCGGGCTCGGCGGCCTCGTCATGGCCATTCTCACGTACCTGCGCATTCGCTTCGTCTGGTGGCCGCTGCACCCCATCGGGTACGCCCTGGCCAACACGAAGCGCAGTGTGCACTGGATCTGGTCGCCGCTGCTGTTCGCCTGGCTCATCAAGACGAGTGTCATCCGCTACGGCGGCTACAAGATGTACCGGACGCTGCTCCCCTTCTTCCTTGGCCTCATCCTCGGGGACTTCTTCATCGGCGGCGTCTTTGGCGTCGCCGGGGCCCTCGTCCCCCGGCCCGGGTACTGCGTGTTCCCGTGAGCACGCCTCCCCGCGCCCTCCCCGATTCTCTGGATCGTCTCCGACCACCGCCGGAAGCGGCGCCCTCTGCGCCCGCTCCCGCCCTCCTGGCATTTACGCGAGACTTGCCCTGTCCGTGTCCGTGCGCCGCCACTCGTGCCATTTGCTTTACGTATATTTTACACGCCGGCAGTCGGCATCGGGTAGCGTGGATGGCGAGCCAGGTAATGAGAGTCCGTCGAGCGGACTCCTCCATCAGTTGTCCCAAAGGGAGAGAGAAGCAATGCGCAATCTGAGAGTCGTCCTGTACGCCGTGGTCGTGTCGTTGCTGGCCGTTCCGGCCGTTCAGGCTGAGCTTCCGTGGACGTTCGATGTCCAGCCGATAGACGGAGCAGCTCTGCCGGGCAACACCATCCAGTGGACCTACGACATCACGAACAACTCCACCACCGACAGCCTTACCATAGTCGGCGCGGGGGCAGCGTGGTTCCCGCCCTTCCCATCCGCCCACGTGGCTGAGGACGCTCCGGATTTCATCGCGTCGCCCGCCAGTCCGGTGACCGTCGGTCCGGGCGCCACGTCCAGCGGTGACTTCTACCACCTCACCTGGGCGCCCACGGCGCCGCTCGGCACCACGGCTTCGGGCGGCATGTTCGTCTCTATCCAGAACCGCGATGCGGAGCCGCCCCACGGCATCACGATCCCGATCACGGCCACCGCGACGCCGGAGCTGCCGCCGGGCGCGCTCGGGTTGCTGAGCTTCCTGCCCTACGGCATGTGGCGGCTGCGGATGCGCAAGAAGACGTAGCGCAGCGCTCTGACGTCCCGATGAGGACACGAACGGCCCGCCCTCTGCGGCGGGGATGTTGCTTGTCGCCGGCGTGATGGGGGCATAGAGCTTCGACGTGATTCGATCATCATCTGGCGATGAATATCGCTGAAAACATCGCACAGGAGCGCGTCGGTGTGGTAGGAGTCCTGGTGGCGGGGCCCGGGTATCTCGTGGGTGCGGCAAGCGCCAGTTGCCCGGGAGGCGTCGCACTGCGGGCACAGGGGTCGAGCAGGCATGAGGTCGAGGCAGGGGTTCACCCTGGCTGAGCTCGCCCTCGTTATGGGGATCGTCCTCGTTCTGGCCGCGGTGGCCATCCCCGTGGGATTGCGGGCCAATCGCGAGGGCAAGGAAGCGAAGCTGCTGGCCGTGCTCAAGGAGCTCCGTACCGCGGTGAGCTGCTTCGTCTCCGACTGCGGTGGCTACCCGGAGCAGCTCGCGGACGTCATGAGCGACACTCCGCCCGCCAACTGCCGCAGCACCAGCGATGGCTCACAGATGTCCGTTGATCCGGCGGACTTCCGCGGCCCATATCTGATCCCGGCAGACGGGCAGATGCCAAAGGATCCCATAACGCACCTACGGCAATGGTCCTACAACCCGCAGACCGGACGCATCAAGAGCATGGCTCCAGGAAAGAACCTGGAGGGCACACCGTTTGACGAGCTGTGACCTCACGGCCCTCTCCCCCGCCTCGTGTCTATGTCAGCTCTCCTCGCGGCCCAATCCCCCGGGCCACAGTGCCGCCATGCCCAGGGCGCACGCGGCGATCTCCGGCAGATAGAGGTAGCGGGCGAAGCCGTGGAGGAAGGCCATCGGGAGGAAGGTGAGCGCCTTGACCAGCCACAGGGCGGCGGCGGCCCGCCAGGCGACGCGACACAGGCGAACGTACGCCAGCAGCCAGGCGGCGATGAGCGCCAGGTTGACCCAGAACCTCGCGTCCATGAAGAACCGCGACCCGGACGTCCCAACACGCACGTAGTTGCCGCTTACGCACGCCACTGCGGGAAGGGCGTAGTGCACGAGCGCACGCAGCGGGCCGAGGAGGCTCGTCTTCGTCTGGATCAGGTGGTATGTCGTGACGCTCCCCCCAACGGTCCACAGCCTCAGGCCCATGTAGACCACCAATGCCAGCCCCATCAGCGCAATCGCCGTGCTCGCCAACTCCCGATCCCGGGGCGTCCGCCACAGCAGGATGGCGGCGGCGGCGAAGGGCAGCATCACGCTCTGCTCGTAGGAGCACAACGCAAGACATGTGGCAGCGAACGCGGCCCACATCCACGCGCCGCGTCCCGTCACGGCCAGCTTCGCGAAACTGCCCAGCGCAAAGACGCTGAAGAGCGCGCCGAGCAGGACCGTCCGTGCGGCGATCCAGGACACCACTATGGCCATCGTCTGCCAGTCCAGTGCAACGAGCACGAAGGCAGCGCTCGCCGTGACCAGCCATGCTATGACCTGCCGCTTCCCTCTCGACTCGTGCCTGTGGAGCAAGAGGGCGGAGACGACCCCCATCAGTATGGCAGCGCCCCACAATGTCTCGGCGATGTTGGAGAGCTGGAGCGCCCAGCCCGACTGCCTGAGGGCGAACATCCCCCCTGCACAGGCGGCGAAGGCGGGAGACCGGGTGAGAGTGACGAGGAGCCAGTACACGCCCAGACTGCAGACAGCCGCCAGCAGCCAACTGGTGCGGCGGTACCCGCGTGCGTCGTCGCCATACACGGCGTCGTCAACGGCGAGGCTGAGGACCACGACGGGCCGATAGAAGCCATTGCCCAGCGGCCAGTCCCGCGCGAACCACTTGAGCAGGCCGGGGACAGATCGGTCCTCGCGAATCGCCTCCACGATCACCGGCGTGTCGTGATCGTCCGCAATGGGCCTGTCGTGGATGTTCCGCAGCCCGGGCAGATTGCACGCCATGGCGACGAGCAGCGGACCGTAGCTGCGGAGCCACAGCCACCAGTGCCGATGCGTGCGGGTGTTGGCCGCCTGCGCTGACATGGCGCACGGTGCCCCCTCTCAGGGGACGAGCACGTTGTCCCTCCGGATAGCTCCATCCAGCCCTGAATCTGAGGCTTCCACAGCCACGCAGATCAGCAATGGGACCTCCCGCGTGGCTGTTGAGTATCAGGCAGCCCCGCCTGGCCGGGGCCCCGGGGAGGACGGCTGCTCGCGCGGGCACAGCTACTTCCACTTACACCTGCGCACAGCCAACCGGTGCTCGCCGTGGCAATCCGTGCAATGCCTCTTGTCAGCGGCGCCCGCAAGGAATGCCCCATGCTCCGGCTCGGGGAGCGTGTCCTTGGCGTGACAACTGAGGCAGAAGGGGTTCACTTGCTCCCTGCGGTACATGGTGTCGGGGGCAGTGCCGTTTCCGCCGGATGCCCAGGATTCATCCGCAATGTGCTCGTCGGAGGCGCCATGACAATGGGCGCAGCCCATGTTCGCCCGGGCATGGACGACGGCGAGCTGCTCCTGGACGTAGTTCAGATGGCAATGGTGGCAGCGGCTGTTGTCCGCCATCTCCTGGCCCGGGCGCTGCGGGCCATCATCAAGCAGGAGGGGCGGCTCATCGTCGAGCACTAAGGGAGGGGCGTCCGCGATCCGCTCACCGGGCCTCGTGGAGGGCTTCAGTGTAATGGTG
Source organism: Armatimonadota bacterium (assembly GCA_050114035.1). Taxonomy (GTDB): domain Bacteria; phylum Armatimonadota; class Zipacnadia; order JAUWAU01; family JAUWAU01; genus JAUWAU01. The sequence continues at coordinate 9,092 of JASFTE010000021.1, forward strand.
CGCGGGCGCACCCGCAGCAGCTCGCCATCTCCCGGGGCGAGTGAGAGCTCAAGGACGCCGGCTTCGTCTGCCCGGCGCACGCGCAGGGGCGCCCATCTCCCACTCCTCTTGCTCAGCCTGCGGGCGCCCGACGGCCGCCGCCCAAAGCGCAGACGCACATGGCGAGACTCCCGGATGCTCTTGTTCGCCACAAGGAGATAGTCGGACCGCCCATCGTCCGGGTGCTCCAGGATGCCGATGACGAGGTCGGGCGTGTCCGTGGCGACGCCCAGGCCCCCGGGAACCGGCCGGCAGGCCGCGGGCACGGGGGCAGTGTGGAACACGTCACGCGACCGGAGCCGGACGAGTACGGGGCCCAGGCGCTTCAGCTCGGCATTCAGTGCAGCAACGTCCTCGCCGCAGGGCCGGAGCTCGGCGGCGGCGTGCCGAAACAGCTTCTCTGCCGTGAACCACTCGACACCCTTGATCCCATAGGGCAGGCTCGTGTAGACGGACTGCCTCAGCTTCACGGCGTTGTCCTGCGGCAGTGGAGACGAGCCGCCGCTGTCGCCCTCCGCGGCGTTGACCTCGACCCAGCGCACCAGCGGGATGCCCGCGTCCAGGGACGCGTGGCGGTGGTCCTCAAGCAGGGGGAAGTGGCGCGCCTGCTGTCCCCACCACCACTGGTAGTGGGCGTAGCTGAGAATGCGGGGGCGCACCACCTCCAGGAATCGCCGCAGCAGGTCTCCCCCATCGGCCCGGACGCTTACATGAGCCGGACGGCCGGGATCGGCCTGGTGGAGCTTCGCCACGACCTCGGCGCAGAAGGGGAACTGCCGCTCGTCGGGCTCATGCAGGATGTGGTAGCCCCACACGGCCGGATCATCCAGGTCCTCGGTGACTGCTGCGCCGTGGGGCACTGCCAGCCTCAGCCCGTACTTGCGGCACAGCTCGAGCCTGCGAAGGTCCCACATCACGGTGTTGATGCCCGCGTGGGACATGACCCGGGCCAGGGCCTCGTCGTCGGGACACTGCACCTCGGTGGGCCATCCGAGGAGGACGAGGAACTGGTCCATCTCCCAGGGGAACGCGGCGCTCGGGGCGAGCGCCAACGATGCGGCCAACATGAGGAGTCGCATGCTACAAACAGCTCCCGCGGATCGTCGCCTGCCGTCAGTCGCCAGCCCCTACACGTACTCCCAGTCCCTCAGCCACTGGTATTTGGGCGGGAGGCTGGCCATCATGCGCTTCCCGGCGTGCTCCAACTCCGCGGTCTCCTTGAGCTCGAGCTCGCGGCGCTCCATCACAGCCCTGGCCGCGTTGTCCACGTACTCGACGCGGTTCAGACCCGGGATGGGGATGACCGTGTTGCTGTGCAGTATGTATCTGATGGCCAGGCGGGCGCGGCGGTTGTTCTCGTCGTCGTCGCCCTGGAACAGCGAAGCCGCGCCGAAGGGCTTGATGCCAAAGGCGCCCACTTCTTGTTCCTTGAGGGCGTCGAAGAGGCTGTCCGTGGGTGCAGCCTTGGTCATGGTGGTGAAGGGGAAACAGACGGCGTCGATCTGGGGGAAGTACTCGATCATGAACTTGATCCAGCGACGATCGTGTGAGGAGAAGCCGACGAGGCGAGCCTTGCCCTGCTGCTTGGCCGTCTCGAGCGCCTCGACGATCTCACAGGCGGTGTTGAACGTGTGTCGCCCGCCCGGCTCGTAGCACGTGATGCGCCACAGATCGGTATACTCCTGGCGCGAGTCCGACAGGGTCTGGTCCAGCGACTCGAGGAGCTTCTTGGCGGTGCGGAACTTCTCGTTCCGGACCTCATTGCCGCAGTGCGACAGCGCCAGGTACATGCTGTCCCGGCGTCCCGCGAGCGCCTTGGCGTCGCGGCACACCTCACCATGGCTGCAGGCGTCGATGTAGTTCATGCCCCGGTCGATGCAGCGGCTCACGATCTCGGTCCGCTCCTCGAGGTTGCTGCGCGAGTGCCCGCCGAGACAGACGGCCGAGATCATCAGACCGGTTTTGCCCAGGGGGCGGTACTCCATGTCCGGGTTGTAGTTGAGGATCTTGGACGTGTCGGGCGCAGCCTGCCCCGCGGCCGCGATGCGTTCGCGCCCCGCGGCGCCGAGTCCGACTGCGAGCCCCGCCGCTGCCTTGGCACCCTTGCCGATGAAGTCTCGCCGGTTCACGCGGATCCGTTTCATCGCTTGTCTCCCTTCGATTCGTCTGCGACAGCCACTCGGCCTACCTGGCGGAGCGGAACAGCGCTCCCACATCGTCCTCCGACAATGCGCGGTCGTAGATGCGAACATCGTCCACGAGGCCGTTGAATCCCGGCCCTATCTCCACATCCTGGTCGCTGCCGGTGTCCACGGGCCACAGGTCGAGCAGGCCGATGCGGTGGATCTCCGCCGGCGTACCGTCCAGGTACAGCTTGACGTGATCGTGCAGGTTCGGCCGGTCGGCCTCCTCGACCACCGCCGCGACGTGGTGCCACGTATCATCGTGGATCTCGGCGCTGACGTACAGGTATCCACCCTTGGGCGTGACGCCCACGCGGCCCCGGATGAACCCGAATGTCCACATCTTGCCGAAGTCGCGCTCGCCCCAGGAGAGGATCTGGCCCCTGGAGTTCGTCGTTTTGATCCAAGCGGCCACGGTGCGGGGATGCGTGCCGGACACCCCTTTGTACTCCGGGATCCGCAGAATGCCGCTCTTCCCATCCAGCTTCAGGGCCCGGCCCATTCGTCCCGGAGCCGAGTTGGCGTCGAAGGATACGCCCTCGTCCAGAGCGCCATCCCGACCGTGCTTGGACGAGTCCGCGGCGGTCGTGCCGGACTGCTCGTCGAGCTTCCACCAGCCCACGAGATGAGGGTCGGCGTCCAGATCTACCGCGCCCTCCCCCCGGGCCAGTGCGACGCCCGCGGGCGCCTGGCACACCGTGCCCGCGAGCAGTGCGATCAGGAGTGCTGCAAGAGGCACCACGTAGAGCTTCCGGCTCATCGGATCTCCCCCGATTCCGTTCTGCCGCCGCCCTCGAGTGTGCTGCTGAGCCTCGAACGCGGCCGATTGTACCCAAGCCAGGCGATGGGCGCAAGGGCTTGCTTCGCCCATCTCGCTGCCGTGTCCTCCTTGTGAGAGGCTCGGCTGCGCAGGCGGGAACCCACGTCAGCTTGGGCGGCTCGCGTACTCTGGCACTCCGGACCGGGACCACTCGCCCCTCACATCAGCGTTGGGACACTACAGGGCGAGGGAGGCCATACGGGACAACCCCCGAAACTGGATGCGGAGGGGCACGACGCGCCCGAGATGCGAGGAGGCGCGTACGGTCCCGAAGCAGATCCCTCCTGACCAGAAGCCCTGCCGGGGGCAGGGCTCGCGGAACGCCAGCGTCGTCGCTGAGGGGATGATCAGCATCGGCAGTATGGGAGTCTCCGCAAGGCCTGCCTGCGCAGCTATCCTGCTGGGCGCGGCTGTGGCGTCTGCGTCTGCTCTGCCCCCCACGCGAAGGAGCCCCATGATGCTCGCCACGATTGACATCGCAGACGAGACCGAGCGCCACGTCATCATCGCCCGGGGCACGGATGAGACCTACAACGGCCATCCGACGACGCTCCTGATGCCCGACGGGAGAACGATGTTCTGCGTCTGGACATACGACCATGGCGGGCCCTGTGGACCACTGAAGAGCAGCCCGGATGCTGGTCTCACCTGGAGCCCCCTGCTGCCCGTGCACGAGAGCTGGTCTGGCGTTCGGAACTGCCCTGCCATCTACCGCCTCGTGGACGCTGCCGGCACGGCGCGACTGATCGTCTACGCCAAGGACGGCGACACCATCTGCCGATCCGTCTCCGAGGACGATGGCCAGACGTGGTCGCCCATGGAGGGCATCGGCATCGAGTCCGTCATGCCGTGGACCACCATCGTCCCCATTGACGGCAACCGGCACCTGGCGCAGACTAACGCCCGTCGCTCGGACGACCCGGATCCGCGCTCCAACAACATCATCCAGAGCGTCTCGGCGGATGGCGGACTGACCTGGTCGCCGCCGAGAGTCGTCCTGGATATGCCGGGCTACAAGCCCGCGGAGCCGGCGATCGTGCGCTCTCCCAATGGGAAGCAACTGCTCTGCCTGATGCGCGAGAACAGCCGGAAGCTGAACTCGCTGATGATGTTGTCCGACGACGAGGGCGAGACGTGGTCCGAGCGCCAGGAACTGCCCGCGTCTCTGACGGGCGACCGGCACACGGCCCGGTACGCGCCGGACGGGCGGCTTGTCGTGGCGTTTCGTGACATGGATGTGTCGGGCCTGAGTCCCTCAAGAGGCCACTTCGTCGCCTGGGTGGGCACCTATGACGACATCCTCAGGGGCAGGGAGGGGCAGTACCGCATCAAGCTGCTGCACAGTCACGCGGGCTCCGACTGCGGCTACCCCGGGCTGGAGCTGCTCGCGGACGGCACCTTCGCCGCCACCACCTACATCAAGTATCGGCCCGGACCGGAGAAGCACTCGGTGGTGAGCGTGCGGTTCGCGCTGCCGGAGCTTGACGCCAAAGCCGGGCTTTCGCCGACACACACCGACGTGTTCATCAGCGGCGAGGATGGCTATGACACCTACCGCATCCCGTCGGTCATCACGACCCGCAAGGGAACGCTGCTTGCGTTCTGCGAGGGGCGGAAGGAGAGCCGCCGCGACCAGAGCCCGACGGATATGGTGCTCAAGCGCAGCCTCGACGGCGGCCGAACGTGGACGCCGATGCAGATCGTGGTGGCGGCGGTGCCGGACGCGGCCATGGATCCCTGCCCGGTGGTGGACCGCACGACGGGTATGGTCTGGCTGGTGTATGACCGCTGGCCCGAGGGTTTCCGCGGCAGAGAGATCGCCGGGACGGGGCCGGACGCCGTGAGCTGCTGGGTCACGTCGAGCGCTGACGACGGCGCCACCTGGACCGAGCCCGTCAATATCACCGCGACGGCGAAGAAGGGCCATTGGACGGGCATCGCTCACGGGCCCGGGGTCGGCATCCAGACTCGCGCCGGGCGGCTTGTCATCCCCTGCAACCAGTACGAGGACGGTCGCACGTGCTTCGTCACCTACAGCGACGACCACGGCGCCACCTGGCAGTTGGGCGGCGAGGTCGGGCCGCAGATGAGCGAGTCGCAGGTCGTCGAGCTCGCCGACGGCACACTGATGCTCAACATGCGCAGCTACCGGGGCAAGCACCGCCGTGCCGTCGCCACCAGCACCGATGGCGGCGAGACGTGGTCGGAGATCCGCGATGATGCCACGCTCATCGAGCCCGTCTGCCAGGGCAGCTTCCTGCGCTACACGCTGGCAGGCGAGCACGACAAGAACAGGCTGCTGTTCTGCAATCCGGCCCACGAGAAGTCACGTGTCAACGGCACCATCCGCCTCAGCTACGATGAGGGCGCGACGTGGCCCGTGGCCAAGACCCTCGTGCCCGATAGCTTCGCCTACTCCTGTCTGACGGTCCTGAGGGACCTGAGCATCGGCTGTCTGTATGAGACGGACGACTACGGCAAGATCCGGTTCGCCCGCTTCTGCCTCGAATGGCTCACGGACGGCGCGGATCGCCTCGAGTCGAAGGGCTCAAGGGCGGTCGGCAGCGCCCGCGGGAGGGAATGACCCTCGCTCATCAGAGGCCATCGTGCGGGTGAGAGATGTGGGACGAGAAACAGGTTTGGCGCGCAGAATACTTGACAATAATACTATAAAGTTATATGATTGCATCAGTGCATATTCAGAGCCGCTCGCCGCAAATGGGGACATGCGGCGCTGCTGCCGCACGCGGGCCGCGTTGTCACGCCACACTCGGCGGCCAGGCGGGAATCGACTGCGAAAGCGGTGATGTAGATGGGAAAGGTAATCGGCATCGATCTGGGCACCACCAACTCCGTGGTAGCCGTCGTACAGGCCGGCGATCCGGTGGTGATCACGAATCGCGAGGGCTCGCGGATCACGCCATCGGTGGTGCACTTCGGCAAGGACGGGCAGCGGCTGGTGGGCGTTCAGGCGAGACGGCAGGCAGTGCTGAGCCCGGAGCGCACGGTCACGTCAATCAAACGCAAGATGGGCAGTCGGGACAAGACCACGATTGACGGCAAGGACTACTCGCCCGAGGAGATCTCGGGGATGATCGTGCGCAAGCTCAAGGAGGAGGCCGAGGCGTTCCTGGGCGAGGAGGTCACGGATGCCGTCATCACGGTCCCGGCGTACTTCGACGACAGCCAGCGGACGGCGACGAAGAACGCGGGGGAGATCGCGGGGCTGAACGTGCGGCGCATCATTAACGAGCCCACGGCCGCGTCGCTGGCGTACGGACTCGGTGAGGTGAAGAAGGAGGCCACGATCCTGGTCTTCGACCTAGGCGGCGGCACCTTCGACGTGTCCATCATGGACGTGGAGATCTCGCCGGAGAAGCAGGACGATCGGGACTACTACGAGGTGCTGGCCACGAGCGGGGACACTCAGCTCGGGGGGGACGACTTCGATGAGCGGATCGTGGAGCACGTGGCCGAGCAGTTCATGAAGGACACGGGCATCGATCTGCGCAAGGATCGACAGGCGCTGCAGCGGCTGCGCGAGGCGGCGGAGAAGGCCAAGTGCGAGTTGTCCACAACGGTCCAGACGCAGATCAGCCTGCCGTTCATCACGTCGGTGGACGGCGAGGGCCCCAAGCACCTGGACACGACGCTGACCCGGGCGAAGCTCGAGGAGCTCATCGGTGACCTGATCGAGAAGACGGCCGAGTCGGTGGAGCGGGCGATGAAGGACGCGAAGCTGACGCAGGACGGCATCCACGAGGTGATCCTCGTGGGCGGCTCCACGCGCATCCCGGCGGTGCAGGAGCTGGTGACGCGTCTGACGGGCAAGGAGCCGCGCAAGGGCGTGAACCCGGACGAGGTCGTTGCGGTGGGAGCGGCCATCCAGGCGGCGGTGCTGGGGGACGAGATGCGCGACATGGTGCTGCTGGACGTCACTCCGCTGACGCTGGGCATCGAGACGCTCGGCGGCGTGACGACGAAGCTCATCGAGCGCAACACGACGATCCCCACCCGGGCATCGGAGGTCTTCTCGACAGCCTCGGACTTCCAGACGACCGTAGAGGTGCACGTGCTGCAGGGCGAGCGCGAGATGGCGGGCGACAACAAGTCGCTGGGCAAGTTCCATCTGACGGGTATCCCGCCCGCGCCGCGCGGCGTGCCGCAGATCGAGGTGTCCTTCGACATCGACGCCAACGGTATCGTGAACGTGTCGGCGCAGGACAAGGCCACGAACAAGGAACAGAGCATCACGATCACCGCTTCCGGGCAGCTCGACAAGGATGAGATCGACCGGATGGTGAGTGATGCCGAGGCGCACGCGGCGGACGATCAGAAGCGGCGCGAGACGGCGGAGGCGAAGAACGAGGCGGACACGGTTGCGTACCAGCTCGAGAAGACGCTCAATGACCTGGGCGACAAGGTCACCGATGACGAGAAGAAGCCGGTGCGAGACAAGATCGCCGAGCTGCGCGAGGCCGCCAAGGGCGATGACGTGGAGAAGACGCGCGAGGCAATGCGGGCTGCGCAGGAGGCGTTCGCGCCGCTTGCCTCCAAGGCCTACGAGGCCGCAACCGCCGAGGAGGGCGCCGCGGAAGAGGCGGCGCAGGCGGAGGGCACGACGGGGCAGGCAACGAGTCAGCCCGCTGATGATGATGTGATAGACGCCGAGTTCACGGCGGAGGACGAGAAGTAGGCGCGCGCCGCGCGCAGTGAGGGGGCAATGCGAATGCGCCGAGAGTACACGGATTCGTTCGAGGGATTGAGCCGTCTGCGCGATGGGCTCGACCGGCTGCTCGCAGACGTTGTCGGGCCCGCCGCGCGCGTGCCCGAGATGGTGCAGGGACGCTGGGCGCCGCGTCTGGACATCTGCGAGCGTCCGGCGGACATCACGCTCACGGTGGAGCTGCCGGGGATGTCCAAGGATGACGTCGAGATCGAGCTGACAGGCGACTCCCTGAGCATCTCGGGCGAGCGGAAGCGCGAGCCACTGGCGGCCGGGGAGCAGGTGCACCGAGCCGAGCGCCCGCACGGGCCGTTCTCGCGTGCGTTCTCCATCGGGGTGCCGGTGGACACCGAGCGGACCGCCGCGAGGCTCAGGGACGGCGTCCTGACGCTGGAGATTCCCAAGGCGCCGGAGGCGCATCGGCGGGACATCGCCATCGACGTAAGCGAGGACGAAGGGGGATCAAGCGATGCGTAGCGACAGGCGACATCCCCGCAGCAGCATCTGGGATGTGCACAGCCAGACATTCGCCGACCTCGGGCGGGCGTTCCGCGAGGCATTCGGGGAGCAGCTCACGGTCCCGAGTGGCGAGGCCAGAGCCGAATGGGCCCCGGCGGTGGATCTGAGCGAGACGGCGGAGAGCTTCGTCGTGCGCGCGGATCTGCCCGGGATCCCGCGCGAGGCCGTTGACGTGACGACGGAGGACGACGCGCTGGTCATCCGCGGAGAGAACCCGGCGCCGGAGCCCGGCGACGACGACACGATGCATCGCCGGGAGCGCCGCTATGGCCGCTTCCGTCGCGTGCTCACGCTGCCGGCCGCTGCCGACCCGGGGCAGATATCGGCTCGGCTGCACGACGGCGTGCTGGAGGTCAGGATCGCGAAGGCCCGGAGCGCCAAGCCGAGGCGGATTGAGATCAGCACCTGAGGGCGACGGGTGCGGCCCGGGGCACACCCGGGGGAGCCAACTCCGTGACGCAA
>JASFTE010000022.1:0-17776 GCA_050114035.1 Armatimonadota bacterium
CGGCCGTGCGCCTACCCGGCCGCCGCCTGGATCTCGTAGAAGATCGTGCGGTACGAGCTCTTCAGCTCGACTGTTGCCGTGCCGCCTTTGACAGGCACACTCACGGCGGGGGCGCGGGCGCCGTCCACGTTGATGGGGTAGAGGGCGAGGGCGCTGTGTGATGTGCGGAAGGTGATCGTCCCGACGACGGGCTCGGCGATGACGGGGGCCTTGCCCTGGGAGACGATCTTGGTCCGGGACATATTGGCGGCCATGCCGGTGTTCTCGGCGCGGGCGAGGGCGGTGAGGAGGAGCTTCCTGGAACCGGCGATGCCGTCATCGGTGAGGCTGCTCAGAGCGGTGACGGCGAAGGGCGTGGAGATGTCGAAGGTGCAGTCGCCGGTCTTCCAGCTCCGGCCGGACTCCCCCAGCCTGCCGTAGGCGACCTGCGTGCGCGGCGTGTCAATGACACCCACGCCGAGTTCCCAGTCGCGCCATAGCTCGCCGGTGTCACTGCGCAGCTCGGTGTTCGGGTGCTTGTAGGCGAAGGCGTCCTCGACGGTGAGTACCTGGATGGGCTTGTGCGGCGCGACGGGCTCGCCGGGCAGGCAGACGAGCACCTTGTGCTGCTCGATGGCGGCGTTGAAGCCGGCGGTGTGCCAGTACTGCTTCTCGGCGCCGTTCTGCCAGCGCAGGGTCCACACTTCCTCCTCCGGGAGCTGCATGACGACCGTCTCGCGGGCCGGGGCGACGTCGCCACGGCGGAAGATGAGCGCGCCGGCCGCGACGCTGGCGATGCTGGCCGGGTCGGTCTCCCACTCGAAGGCGCTGAGCGTGCTGTCGGGACGGCCGCCCTGGCTGAAGGCGTAGCCGGTGAATGAGTCCCATCCCTGGAAGCTGGCGACGGCGGCGAGCCCGAGCTGGTAGGCGGCGCGGTACGTCTTGGGCGGGTTGTTGCCGCACTCGCTGGACTTGAGGGGCTTGCCCGGTACGGCGAAGCCGGCGATCTTGCCGAAGGGCGAGGCCTGCAGGCCCGGCGGGTGGTTCAGCCAGAGGCCGCCGAGGCCGTGTCCGGGGCCGATCTGGTTGCCGCCGTAGTAGTGGTGCGAATCCATGAAGTCCAGATCCGTCTGCGCCGCCATGACCCACGTCCAGTGGGCCCAGTTGGTGGCGTTGATGGGGATGCGCAGGCCGAGGCCGCGGAAGAACTGGTGCGAGTCGGCGTAGAACTTGCGGTGCACGTCGGTGAAGAACTTGAGGTTGTTTTCGCCGTAGTTCTCCGTGAAGATGGTGGTCTTCGCGGCGGGCACGCCATCGTTCTCTTTCGCCCACGCGTCGTATCTCTGGAGCAGCTCCGTGCGGTAGAAGTCCTGCTTCACGCCGCCGGCCGACGTGAAGAGCCCCTCGTTGATGACCTCGGTCATGACGATGGCGGGCTCGTCCTTGTAGGCGACGCCGGTGAACTCGTTGACGTGGGTCCAGACCTGCTCCCACTGCTTGCGGATGAGCTCCTGCATGCGGTCGTCGAAGTAGATGTACGGATGGAGATTGAAGTTGCCGCGCTTCCCCAGGTTGCCGTAGTCGGCGACGCCGTCGGCGGCCTTGAAGCAGCGCTGGACCCAGGGGTCGAGGACGACGTAGATGCCGCGCTGCTTCAGCTCGACGATGGTCTTGTCCAGGACGCGCAGGGGGGCCGCGTTCAGGTGCTGGGTGGTGCCGTCAGCGTGGTTGTAGTCGATGATGGGATTGGCCCAACTGTCGAGATGGTGGAAGCGGACGATGTTGCACCCGAGCCGCGCCAGGCGCTCGGCGAGCTGCGCGGCGCGCTCCTCGGAGCCGAGCGCGGCGCCGGCGGTGAGGTTGAGCCCCCAGAAGCGCGCGGGTGTGCCGTCCTCGAAGACGAACCGGTCGCCGTCAACCGTCAGGAATCCGTGCACGCCGGCGGGGATGAAGTTGCCCTGGGCGTCCTTGTTGAGGAAGCTGAGGTCGATGGGCACGCCCTCCGGACCGACCGGATAGGGGAACCAATCAGCGGTGTCGCTGCGCTGCCACGTGTCCTGCTCGGCGGCGAAGAACTGAACCGCGGCGGGCAAGGACAGCGTGATCTCCGTGCGGCGCGTCTCGCCGGCAGGCAGGCCGGCGCCGACCAGCTGGATGCGGCCCTCGCCGTCGAGGCTGACAGGCCGGGCGGGCCGGAGGGTGAGCGTCGTCTCGTTGCCATCGCCATCGCGGAGGATGAGGGCCGCGACGGAGTCGCCGACGTTGCCGCGGCCGAAGGGCAGCTTGACTTGCTTCTCCTCGCCTCCCGTCAGCCGAGCGACGCACGAGCCCGCTGAGAAGAAGCGCCCGGCCGGCGAGACGGTGGCGCAGATCTGGGTGAGCTCGGCCTGCTCGGGCACGGACAGCTCGTAGGTGAGGGCGACACTGCGGGCGTCTTCCCGCCCGGCGGTGTGATTGAGCCGGAGCTGCTTGTCGGTGCCGCCGATGGTGGTGGTCTGGTCGAAGGTGCGAAGGCCGTCGGCGCTCGCGGTGGCGCTGCCGCGGAAGCTGAAGTACTTCCAGTTTGGTCCCCAGGGAGCGATGGCAACCTGGAGGTAGACAGTGTCATCTTTGAGGACGGTGTAGGTGAGGCCGCCCTCCGGGTACATGCGCCAGGGCTCAGCGGGTGCGCCGCAGGAGGAGAGAATGATGGGTGTGAGGACGGCTGTGAGGAGTTGGGACATTGGTATGCTCCTTGGTGGCACTCGGGGCCTGCGCTCCCGGAGGCGCGGCATCTACTGCCTGCTGGGCTTCGCCGTGTTGGTCCGGGCCCCGATTGGTTCGACTGATGCTGGGGGCCGGGGGCCGCGCATCATCCAGAGGGTGCCCCACTGGCGTCGCTGGGTGCGCGTGTTCTTCTCGCCGGCGAACCAGTCCTCATGGTGGAAGTTGGCGAAGTTGCCCTCGCCCTTCTGCGGCTCGTCGAGGTCGCCCAGGGCGATGTTCAGGCCCATGGGGGTGTCGGGCATGTCGGCGCTGTAGAACGTGCCGGGGGCCACCTCGAGACACGGATCGAAGCGCACGGCCCACTCGATGATGTAGCCGTGGCCCTCGGGGCTGGGCCTGGCGACGGCCTCCTGCGCGCGCTCGAGGATCCACTTGTGGTACGTGTTCCAGGCGGCGTCGCTTCGGCGCGGCTCGCCCTCCAGGAGCCCACCAACGCCGATGCCGCCGAGGCGCGACTTGGTGAGGTTGCACACCATCTGGAAGGACGTCCCACTGCCCGCGGCTCCCTCGTCCCCGGTCCACTTGTTGTCGGCGCCGATGAGGATCTCCATCTCGTCGCCGAACCAGGGGAAGCCCTCCTGCGTCAGCTCGTGGGCCCTGGGGAACTCCTCCGGCAGCCAGCGCTCGGTGTCGATGCCGTACAGGATGTCGTCGGTGACGTCGAAGCCGAAGTAGAGGCGCTCGCGGTCGTGCTTCACGTAGCCGATGAGCGAGAGGTCCTTGTCGTCCGTGGTCGGCGTGAACTGGGGCGTCCAGCCTTTGACGCCGGTGAAGCGCGTGGCGTCGTTCCATTCGCCGGGCGATATTTTGCCGTCGAGGACGGGAGTCGCGCCGCGGTAGGAGCGCAGCTCGCGGGGCCACTCGCCGGCTGCAGCCCGACATGCGCACGCAGACAGCAGTAGAAGACAGAGCAAGGCACCGACACGGCGATTCGAAGTGAGTAGCATGGGTCAGCCCACCCGGCATCAGGATGCGTCCGGGAATGGTGTTCCCTGCCGGGCGGATACCATCCTTGTTGGTGCCGGGCTCGCGAGGTCGAGCAGGGCGTGGCGGCGAATCAGGGCTCATCCGACGGCTGCGGTGGTCGGGTTGGCCGCGAGCCGGGATAGGACGAGGAACATGAATGTCACGCTGAACGCAGTGCTGCCGGTGTGCATGGCATCGGCCATCGGCGTCGGTGCAGTTTTGCTGGTCGGCCCGGAGAGTGCCCGGGCGGCGGAGGGGGACGTTGACGAGGGCCGTATCCGTGAGATCGCGGCGATGCTGGACGAGCAACCCGCGAGCTTCGGGCGACCGATCAGCGAGCGGGCCGCGTGGGATGCGCTGGCGCAGAGCGAGGCCTTTGCCGGTGTCGTCAGTCGCGCTGAGGCGCTGCTCGAGGAGCCCGTCCCTGAGCTGCCGGATGACCTGTATCTCGACTTCTCGCGCACCGGCAACCGCACGCGCTGGCAGCGGGTGAATTCCCAGCGCGGGGGCCGGGTCAACCCGCTGGTGCTCGCCGAATGTCTGGAGAACCGGGGGCGCTTCGTGCCGGCGTTCGAGGAACTCGTGCGCGGCCTCTGCGCCGAGCCGACGTGGGTGATGCCGGCGCACGATCGGTCGCTGGCGAACTTCGAGGGGAAGACGGTGGACATTGATCTGAAGGCCGCGTCCCGGGGGTGGATCCTGGCCACGGCACTGTACCTGCTGGGCGACAAGTTGAGCGACGACACGCGCACGCTGATCCGCGAGGAGATCGGGCGGCGCATACTCGATCCGTTCCGGGCCATGGCGACGGGCGAGCGCAAGCGCAACTGGTGGATGACGACGACGAACAACTGGAACGCCGTGTGCCTGGGCGGAGTGACGGGGTCGGCGCTGGCGCTGCTGGAGAGCCGCGAGGACAGGGCGTTCTACGTGGCGGCGGCCGAGGAGTACTCGCGGAACTTCCTGCGCGGCTTCACGGCGGATGGGTACTGCTCGGAGGGTCTCGGCTACTGGAACTACGGGTTCGGCGACTACCTGATGCTGTCGGAGATCATCCACCAGGCCACCAACGGAAGGCTCGACTTGATGGCCAGAGATGAGGTGCGTGCTCCGGCGAGCTTCGGTGCGCGGATCGAGATCGCCAATGGTGTGTATCCCGCCTTCGCCGACTGCTCCATCACAATCAAGCCCGGCTTGCGGCAGATGTACTTCGTGAGCCGCCGCTTCGGGCTGGGGCTGCGGAAGTGGGAGGAGAGGGACGTTGGTTCGCCCTCGGGTCGGCTGTACGAGTGCATGATGTACTCGTCCCCCAATTCGGCTTCGCAGACGCCGGCGGCCGAGAATGCGGGCGCGGGGCCGGACCTGCGCGACTGGTTCGAGCAGGCCGGGATTATGATCGGGCGCCCGGCGGCGGGGTCGGATTGCCGCATGGGGGTTGCGCTCAAGGGGGGGCACAACGCGGAGCATCACAACCACAATGACGTCGGGTCCTACGTCGTGGTGATCGGGTCGCAGGCGGTGCTGCTTGATCCGGGCGGGGAGACGTACACGGCGCGCACGTTCAGCTCGCGGCGGTACGAGAGCAACCTGCTGAACTCGCTCGGTCACGCGGTGCCGATGGTGGCCGGGCAGCTCCAGCGAACGGGGAGGGAAGCTCGGGCCGAGGTAATACGGACCGACCTGACGGATGAGGCCGACACACTGGCTCTCGACCTCAAGGCCGCCTACGCGGTGGATGAGCTGGAGAAGCTGGAGCGCACGTTCGTCTACTCTCGGGCGGGTGCGGGGGCACTGACCGTGAGGGACGAGGTGGCGTTCACGGCGCCGCAGACGTTCGGGACGGCTCTGATCACCCTCGGCGAGTGGAAGGAGCTGGCGCCGGGTTCGCTGCTCATCCACGATTTCGAGGAGGCCGTGCGGGTTGACATCGAGGCAGCCGGAGGCGAGTTCGAGATCGAGGCGCAGGAGATCAAGGAGGAGGCGAGGGCGCAGCCGACGCGGTTGGGGATCAACCTGAAGTCACCCGTAACGCGGGCGAGCATCACGGTGAGGATCACGCCGATGGCATTCGAAGGGCAGGAGGGAAAGCGCGTCCGCAATGGCGGTTTCGAGAATGGGTCGTGGGGCTGGCGCATCCCAAGGGACGGAATGGGCGCGCTATCGACGGAGCAGGCGAACGGCGGGCGGCATTCGCTGAAGATCACCGATACGAGCAAGACGGCGGGCTCCAACATCAACTCGGGGCGCATGCCCGTGGCCGGCGCAGGCAAGTACGAGCTGCGCGGGCGGTACTTCCCGGCGTCGGGCGACGGCGTGGGGATGTACGTGAAGTACCTGGATGACGGGGGCCGCGTCATCAACCAGGACGAGCGCGGATGGGTGAACACCGCCGGTAGTCTCGGCGGCTCGGACAGGAAGTGGAAGCCGTTCGGCTTCGGCTTCGAGACGCCGGAGGAGACGGCCTTCCTGCAGATCTGGATTCACAGCTACAACGGTGCGGTCGTCGAGGGATACCTCGATGATCTGGAGATCGTGGACGTCGCGCGGTGAGGTGCAGCGCCGCGCCCGGTCTTTCCGCCTCAGCGGCCCCGCCTGAATGATGCCTGAGCCGGCCTGGGTGTCGGCTTCGCCTCGTCGTCTTCCTCCGGGCGCGGGAGACTCGCGGAGGCCGTGTTGTTGAACGTGGTGATCTCCTCGATGTTGCCGTCGGGATCGAGGGCCACGTGGATGTCGCGCGGCGCGTCCCCGATGTCGTAGTTGATCCCCACGGTGACGGTACGGGGCTCGAGATCGAGCGGCGCCTCGAGGTTCGGGATCCTCGCCGTGCCGATGGGCCCCCCGCCCGCGTCAGGATCGCCATCGTAGAAGGCGACGATGACGTCGCGCACCGGCCGCGAGCCGACGTTGTGGACGCGGGCCAGGAGCAGATCGCGGTCGGTCACGTAACGGATGTCGTCGGACGCGATCGCCGGGTCGGGCATCAGCTCGCTGCCGCGGCCGCGCTCGAGCTGGTCGATGTTGATGACGTAGTTGGTGCGCGGCTCGACCTTGATTCGGATGGGCCAGGCGACTTGCGGGAGGACGAACTCGCGCTCCTCGACGACGGTGTCGATCTCCTCATCGTCATTGCGATCGATGCCGTACTGGAGGCGATACGTGCCGCCGACCTCGAGCTCCCACGGAACGATGGCGATCTCGCGCGCTTCGGGAGCGAGGCCGTAGTAGAGGATGCGGAGCCCCTGGGCGTCGGCGGCGAGCACAGCGGCGGCGAAGTCCTTCGTTGTGTTCTCGTAGGTGACGGCGGCCTTGAGCAGCGGCCCGCCGAACGCGCCGCCGGTGTAGATGAAGAAGGGATTGACGATGCCGGGGAATCCGACGCGGTCCGTGGGCCCGGCCTCCGAGGTGCAGAGCGGCCAGCTCTTCCGCGTGTGCTCGTAGGCGAAGCGCCCCTGCTCGACGACCTCGGCTTTGGTGCGCACGTTCCGGAGGTGGCCCGTGCGCCCTTCCATAAGGCGCTGTGCTTCCAGCCATCGCTCGTGGCCGCGGATGTGCTTCGCGGTCCACTCCTCGCTGCCCGGCTCGCCTGCCTCCTCTGCCGCGGGCGGGGGGCGCCGCCGGGCCCGTCCCGGGGATGTGTCCGGCGTGTTGCCGTGCTTCATGGCAAGCTCGTACTCGAGCCGCATGGGCTCGAGGAACTTGGGGTCGCGCGTCTCCTTGTAGGCGCTCATCAGAAGGCTCAGGATGTAGCCCTTGTACGGCTGGAACCGGAAGTCGTGGTTGACGGTGCCCGGCGGGTGGCTGGCGGTGTACCAGTTCGGGGAGTTGACGCCGCCGATGATGCCGTCGGGGAAGCTGACCTCGGCCGGGATGACGCCCCGGGGCTTGCCGCGCTCGGTGGACATGGCCGCCGCGAGCCATGCCTCGGCCAGCTCGGTGTACAGCTTCGCGATGGTGGGGTTGCGGTTGTACTCGAGCACGGAAGTGGCGGCGCTGACGGCCCGGTAGTTGATCCACGAGTCATTTGTGCGGTCGCCGGCGCCTACCTGGGCCGCTCCGAAGAAGTTAGCGCGGAAGTGCCGGTAGCCGGCCATGTCGTAGTCGGTCCACAGGTCGCGGATGAGCTTGCCGGTCATCATGCAGCGCTCGATCCAGATGGGGTTGCCGTAGTCGATCTGCATCATCATGCCCAGCGTGTTGCCCGTCCACTCGGCGGTGTGCTCGGCGTCGGCCATGGGCTGGCAGTAGCCGATCTCCGGGTCCACCTCGGACAGGCTCCAGACGCCATCGACGAGATTGCGCGCGCCCTGGATCGAGAGGTCCGACACGCCGCGACCGATGTAGCCGTAGTACCCGAACAGCCCGACCATCTCGACGTCATCGCCCCAGCCGCCGCCGATGGTGCCCTCGGGGAGCTGGCGGAACTTCACCCACCACTCGGAGAGATCGACGAGGCTGGCGTAGGCGGGATAGACGGCCTGCACCCACTCGGGCGCGCCCTCGGCTTTGGCCCCGTAGTCGGCGAGCACCCAGTCGTAGAAGTCGCTGCCGTCGCCGTAGGGCTCCCACTCCTGGTGCAGGTGGTACCTCACGAAGCGGTTGTCAGGGAACTTCTTCTCGAGGCGCTTGAAGATCTCGCCCTCGGTGCCGAGCTTGGGCATGTAGGGCTTGAGCATGTGCGCGGCCCGAGCAATGTAGAGCTGGGTCTTCCAGTACAGCGGGGAGTCGGGCTGGATCGTCCACCACCAGCCGACGGCTTTGTCGTTCTCGAGGAAGTGGTTCTTGTAGAGGTCGCCGCGGGTGAGGTGGATGTCGAGGGCCTTGAGGAAGATCTCGGTGTCGCTGAGGATCTCGGCGAGGCCGTACTCCTGCGGGTGGGCGGCGACGTAGGAGCGGAGCGTGTCCGCCGCCGGGGAGACGAGGGTGCGCTCGGCCTCGATCTCGAGGCGTCCGCAGAGCCAGAGGGAAACGACGGCCCTGGCGATCTGCGCCTCCGGCTCCGTCACGCGCTCGAGGGCCTGCAGTGACTCGGCATAGTCGGCGGCATTGAAGCGGTCCACGGCCTCGCGCACGGTCGGGGAGGCGATGTCGGCGGAGAGTGTGAGGGTGTCGCCATCGCCGACGACCGGGCCGGGCCTGTAGGGCGTGACGTCGATTGCCATGATGCTGTTGTGGACGAAGGGATAGCCGATGTAGAAGTAGGGCGGATCCTGGATGACCGGGGTGCGGTGGTACCACTGGGCGTAGGGGGTATCCCAGGTGGCCTGCTGGGCCATCTGCTCGTCGTAATGGGTCTGGTTCTTGCGCAAGGCGATGCGGATGGCGCCGTCATTCACTTCCACGGTCGAGCGGATGGTCACCCACCAGCCGGCGGGGGTGCGGTCGAGCATGCGATAGCCGCCGGGGGCCCACGCCGCCACCTGGTCGCCGACCTTCTCGCCGTTGAAGGAGACGTCCATGGAGCCGATGGCCTGGGAGATGTCGCCGATGGTGACGGCCACGCGGTACGTGCCGTTGGGTGCGTCGAGGCGGAGGGTCAGCTCACCCCCGCTCACCACGGCGTCGCGGTTGATGTCGCTGCGATGATTCTCGTATGCCTCCGCCAGGAGGAGCTGGCCCCATGAGCCCCGGAGATTGGGATCGGGCACTGGGCGTCCGAACTCCAGAGCGCGCTGCGAAGTGGTCTCCCATCCGTAGCCGCGCTGCCGGTCGTAGCGATCGCCAGCGGTCAGCCGGGTGTAGCCGTTCATCACGGGGGAGTCGGGAGTGCCGCAATCGAGGCGCCATACGCCCGGTGCGGTCTGCGCATGTCCCGGCGCACACTGACAGGCGAGCAGCGCCAGCGACATCGTGAGCGTCGCCACGGCTGTCGAGCGGTTCATGGGACTCCTCCGGTCATCCGTTCGCCGCAGGGAGGCCGTCTGCCGTGTCGCCCGGCGCCGGGCGTCACTCCGCAAGGTGCTGGACCCGGATGTTGGCCATCCAGACCTGGGAGTCGCTGCCGCCGAAGCCGATGGTCTGGATCTTCTTGCCCGGAGCCATGGCCTCGGGCGGGATCGTGAACACGAGCGTCTCCCACTTCTCCTCCCCTGAGAGCGGGGTCGCCGGGCGCACGGGCGTCCAGATGCCGCCGGCGGAGTAGCCCTTGCCCTGGCCGCCGGTGTTGACGACGATCTGGCCCAGTGCCGAGGCGCCCCACGTGTCGATCTCGACGCGCACCGGCCTGCTCGTGTCGGGAGTCTCGATCACGAATGTGGCCCAGCCGGCCGCGCCGTCGCCGGGGCCCGTTTCGTCGGAGTTCCAGCACCGCCGGCCGTCCAACGCCATGGCCTCCCCGAACCCCCTGGCGATGACGCCGAGCTCGTCGGTCATGCGCATCGAGTCGAGGAACCGAACGGCCTTGGGGTGTCGCGAGATGGCCAGTGCCTTCTCGCCCTGCTGGATGACCTCTTGCATGACGGCGCGTGTGGGCTCCTCCCGGAACTGGTCGGCGGCCTCAATGCAGCGTGCCATGTGGTACCCGTAGCGGAAGGTATCGGCCACGCGGGCGATACGCTCTTTGATCTCGTCGGCGTTGGCCGCGGCAGCGGCCTCGTCCAGCCTGGCGAGCGCGCGTTCCAGGTCGGCGAAGTCGTAGAGACCGGGAACGTGCCGCGGAGGGTTGTCCGAGAAGGACTGGCCGGACTCGCGGATGGAGTGCTCCACGAGTCTGTAGAAGTCGGCCATGGGCACGGCGACCGGCCCGAACATGTGCCGGGTCCAGTCGGCGGCGATGGCGTCGGGGTCGGCGGACGGGTCCCACAGCAGTTTGGCGATGACGTAGTAGAGCGGGCCATCGAGGGGCCAGTCAGACAGGGAGCTCTGGCAGTAGTAGCGCCGGATCCCGAGGCTGTGCAGGTACTTGACGTCGGCGGCGAAGGTGTGGGTGACCGGTCGGGGCAGTCGCCACCACATACTCTTGCTCACGTAGGCGTAGAACAGGAGGTGCGGCGCGCGCTCTGCCCAGGGCTGCAGGAGGGCGTTGAACTGCGCGTTGGGCTCGGAGGTGCGGTCGCTGATGGGCCGCGAGTAGTCGGCGGGAGCGTAGTGGCAGAGCCACGGGACGACGTTGGGCGCGGGCCTGATGGTGTCGGGCGGCTCGGCGTAGTTGATGTAGGCGAGCACCAGGAGGTGCTTGTCCGGGTGCACATGCGCCACGCGCTTCGCGACCTCGTTGGCGAACCAGAAGACGCGGTCGCCGCGGAACGGGCGCTCCCCGGCCAGCCCCTGCCTGGTCGTGCGGCCGCCGCACAGCTTCTCATCGAGCGCCGCGCACGCGTCGCACTCGCACCAGCCGCGGCCGTCGTTGGGGGAGATGGAGACGGTCCCGAGGTCTGGGTCCGCGTCAAACAGCGCGATGACGTTCTTGGCGAACTCGTCGGCCAGCCCGGGCGCGGTGACGCACAGTTGGCGGCCATGGAGGGTGCCGGGTTGGCGCTCTCCGCCGAGGAGGGGAAACCACTCGGGATGCGCCTCGAAGTAGCGGTCGGCCGGCACGATGCGGGCATACGCGTGGCAGCTCGGGATCTGGTCGGGGAGATAGTAGCTATTGCCGGTGAGGTCGGCATCGGCCTTCGTGTAGAAGCCGTTCATGCCGAGCTTGACGCCCCACGCGGGCAGGCCCTCCCGGCGCGCGACGAAGGTGCGCATGTCGAAGGCCGGACTGCTCGCCGAGTCGATGTCGGGGATGCGGATCGTGCGCTGCCGCGGCACGAACTGCACGTCCGGGGCGAGCCAGCGGCAGCCGAGGCCCTCCTCCAGGAGCCGGTATGCGGCGAATAACGTCCCGCGGTCCGATCCGCCGCAGACGATGACACGCCCACCGTCGGCGCGGATGAGGATGCTCTCGGGCTGCCTGGCCAGCTCTGCCGGCAGCGCCGCCCGGGCGCGCTCCGTGGGGCCAACGTGAAAGGGCACGCCGCCGACGCGCTCGCCCTCCTGGGCGATGGACAGCTCGGCGCCGGAGATGGCCTCGATATACCGGGCGAGCTCCTCGGCGGCGAACTGCACCGTGGGGCCGGCGTCGCGGGGTACGATGAGCGATGCCGCCGCCCGCCCGTCTTGGACGAGCAGTGTGTCCGCGCGGGCCTGACCGCACGCCAGGCAGATCAGAGCGAAGAGGATCGAGAACCGGGCCATGTCGCCTTGCCTCCCACCGCGCCGCGGGCGCCCTCCTGGGAATCCGGTTGATGTATGGCGTGCATGAAGGGGAACGTCGGGTCGGGTGTGTGGCGGGCCGGCGCACGAGTGGCCGGAGTGGGCGCTCAGCGGGGCACGCGGCCGCCCCCCCGGCGCCAGGCGCCCGCCAGGCCGGACACGTCCCTGCTCAGCTTCGCCCCGGTGGGCGCATTCTCGGTGTGCGAGCGCCTCGTGTCGCTCTACAATCCCTCGAGCAGCTCGGTGGCGGCTTTGCGGGTGTCCTCGGCTTTCGTGTGCTCGAGCACTTGTCGGAGGGCCTGTCTGATCTTGTCCGCCGGTCGGCCCTTCAGCTTTCTGACCACGGAGAGGGCTGCCTTCCCGGCCCTTTCCGTCAGCGCGGGCTCCGTGAGGTAGGAGGCGATGGCCATGAGCGATTCGGCCGTGTTGATTTTGCCCATGCTGCCGATGACCGACCTGCTGTCCTCGGTCCGCTTCGCGGCGCCCATCGCTTCCCGCAGCATGGCGAGTTTCTGCTCGTTGCCGCCCTTCCGTTCGGCGATGCGCATATAGCCGCGGAAGGCGGCGACCTGGTGGTCGGGGTTGTCAGTTGTCTTCGCGATGCGCAGCAGATCCGGCGCCGCCTTGTCATTGGGGAAGTCGGCGAGGCTCTGCATGGCGGCGTCGCGCACGGTAGCGTTGTTGTTTTCCAACGCCTCGAGCAGGAGCGGGACAGACGCGCCGGAGCCGATCCGTCCCGCGATACGCAGCAGCGTGCAGCGGGCCTCGGCATCGGCCACTGCCAGGGCCGGCAGCAGCGGCTCTACTCGCCGGCCGTCGGGGCTGATCCGCTGGCAGGTGGCGACGAGCGCGTCCTCCAGAGCCCTGAGCTCGTCCGCGTCCTTCGCCTCCGCCAGCAGGTCCACGAGCGACGGCGCAAGGTCGCCGCCGGCCAAGGCGCCAAGCGCGCGGACAGCCGCGATGCGCACGGCCGGGTCGCGATTGCCCGTCAGGAACAGAGCGGCGTCGGCGGCCTCGGTGGCGTTCCGACGCGTCACGACGTCGAGCAGGAAGATGCGGGTCGCGGCCGCATCGGGCCGATCGCGCACGTTCCCGAGGCCGTCCGCCAGGGCTTCATTGGCCCCCTCCCCCGGCACGGTCAGCAGTGCCGCATGGAGGACTCGAGCGGCCTCGGGGCTCTCGCCCGGCAGGGCGCCGATGAGCAGCGGGATGCTCTTCTCGGCCCCGACGGCCGGCAGGGATGATGCGGCCACCAGCCGCACGCCGGGGTCTCTGTCGCGCATGGCGGAGGCGACGGAGTCGAAGGCCGCCGGATCGCCGCGCTGTCCGAGCAGGTGGACGATGGCGGCGCGGGTGGCCGGGGAGCTGTCCCTCAGTTGCCGAATGAGGTTGCTCGATGACTCGGAGGCCAGGGGCGGCGCGAGGCCCTCCACGACGGCGTAGCGCAACTGTGACTCGGCCCAGGCGTGCACGCCCGTCCACATGCGCTCGTAGACCCTGAGACCGACGTTGTCGTTGCCGGCCCGACAGAGGTTCTCGGCGAGCACGAGGCAGGCGTCGCACATGGGGACACGCGGGAAGCCGTGGG
The DNA here is from genome assembly GCA_050114035.1 of Armatimonadota bacterium. Classification (GTDB taxonomy): domain Bacteria; phylum Armatimonadota; class Zipacnadia; order JAUWAU01; family JAUWAU01; genus JAUWAU01. The sequence continues at coordinate 13,493 of JASFTE010000022.1, forward strand.
CCGCGGCGGCCGTCCGGAGCATGGGCTCGACGGCCGTGGGGTCTCCGATCTTGCCCAGGGCGACGGCAGCGGCCAGGCGCGCGTCGTTGTAGCCCTCGCCGAGCGCGCGGATCAGGGCGGGGACGGACTGCGCGTGCCGCAACTCCCCCAGAGCCTGGATGATGGCCAGGCGGCACTGCCCTCGGGCGTGCGGCAGGGCGCCGGCGAGCGTACCGGCTGCTCCCTCCCGCAGCGCCACGAGTGCCATGGCGGCATCGTCGCACACCGCCTCGTCCAGCAGGAACCGGCCGATTGCGTTGACCGCGCGCGTCTCGCCAAGGAACTGCAGCTCCTGGATAACGAAGCGCTTCACTTCCTTGTGGATGTCGCTGGAGAGCGTGGAGATCAGCGCCTCGCCGAACATTCGACGTTGGGCCTCGGCGCCCGGGCGGCCGACGTAGATGGCGATGCCGTGGAGGACATAGCGGGCCTTGTAGTCCTCCGCCTCCCCCGGCGGGACGAGTATGCCGACGAGCTCCGCGATGCTCGCGGCGCCGCCCTCGAGGATCACATCATAGACTTTCTGGGCCTCTTCCGGGGCCGGGCCCGTGTACTTGCCGTCCCGATCGGCGTCGGGCATTGTCCCTACCAGGGCGGCCAGGTCGGCCGCCTGCGTGGGAAGGGCGAGCAGGACCGGCGCAACGGCGACGCACGCGACGAGCAGGCAGAAGTGAGTGAGCGATGGGTGTCTTGTGTTCATGGCGTCCTCCGGGATCTACTGCCCCGCCTACAGGTGCCAGGGGGCACGCATGGGCTGGTTGACCAGGCGATTGGCTTCTTCGTCGCCGATGATCTCTTCCTTGACCGGATCGTACTGGATCTTGCGGCCGACGCGGATGGAGATATTGGCCAGGTGCAGGATGGTGGCCGACCGGTGGGCGGCCTCGGCGCAGCCGCCCGTTTTCTCGCGCGTCTTGACCGCTTCGGGGAAGTCCGGCCACGGGTCCGGATCGGGCATGGCCTCGACCTTCTTGCGGCTCTCCTCGTCGAGGTCGTCGAGGCTGACCTCGCGGGCCTCCTTGCGGCTGTACCCCTCGCCCCACTCGGTGCTGTCCATGACGAAGGTCATACCGTCGGCGTACTTCATTTCGACCCAACCCCACATTCCGCAGGCCAATGCGTCGGCCGGCGGGGCGTGGGACTCCACCTCCACGGCGCTGGTCGCGTCCTTGGCGTACCGCCACTGGACGGGGTCGAAGTGATGCTGTCCCATGTCGGCGAGGCCGCCGCCCTCGTAGTCCCAGTAGCCGCGATGCGTGCCGCCGTGGCGGTGCGGGTGGAAGGGCCGCAGCGGCGCGGGCCCGCAGTACATGTCCCAGTCGAGCCACGAGGGCACGGGCTGGGGCACGGGGTTGACGTAGCCGCTCCACTGCTTCACCTTCAGCCCGCCGCGCTTGATGTGGACGCCCTCGCAGTTCTTCAGCAGGCCGCTGGCCATGATCTTGTGGACCATGATGGACTCGGGCCGCCGGATCTCGCCGTACCGGCCGTACGTGCCGACCTGCATGATGCGCCCATAGCGCTTCTCGGCATCGACGACGGCCCGGCCCTCGGCGATGAAGCGCGTCAGGGGCTTCTCGCACAGCACGTCCTTGCCGGCCTGCATGGCGGCGATGGAGATGAGGGCGTGCCAGTGCGGCGGCGTGGCGATGGCCACCACGTCGATGTCCTTGCGCTCGAGCACGCGACGGAAGTCCGTGTAGATCGTGTTGTTGTCGGCGGTCTCCACATACTTCACGTCGCAGCTGGCGAGCCGGCGGACGCCCGGTCCGAGGCCTCCGAATGTGCCCCCGCCGCGTCCGCCGCACCCGATGAGGGCGCCGCCCAGGGTCTCGCTCGGCGGCGCATAGCCGGGCCCCCCGAGCACATGACGCGGCACGACCGTGAGGGCCGCGGCGCCGGCAGCGGCGGTTCGTAGGAACGCTCGTCTTGAGGTCTTGCGGCTCACGATGTTCTCACCCACAATCTCCGTGATGGCTTCCGGTCGGCGCTGCCCATGCCGGGAGCGCCCCTGCGTCCAGATGCAGGTTGCGTGTCCTGTGTTTCGTCCGGCATCCACGCGACACCTCCCCGCCGCAGGAGAAGGCGGCCGGAGGCGGAAAGGAGGGGTGAGCAGCGGAATCGGGCTCAGGGAAGGAAACCAATGAAAGCAATGCGTGTCATCATGCGTGAAGTCATCACTGTCGCAGCGGTCACGCTGGCAGCCGCCTCGGCCGGTCTGCCCGCGGCCCGGGGGATCCCAAGAGAGAAGGCGAGCCAGGCGGTGGGTGTGGTGGTGAAGGCGCGCCTGGTCCTGGAGGGCAACGAGCAGGTGTCCGACTGGCAGATCCTCGTGGCACCGGGGCTGTCGGCCGAACAGCCGCGGGATGGCGCCGGTCGGCCCATGGGGATGACGCCGGCGGACGATGGGACGCTCGCGCTGCATATCCCGCCGGGCGGCGTGGTGTACGTGTGCCCATACGTCGGGGGGCGGCTGGCGGCGGACGATGTGATTCCCGTCCGCGTGGCGCCGGAGGAGGAGCGGGAGGAGGAGCTCACCATCAAGCCCGCCCCTCCCCGTAACCAGGTCGCGTTTGCTCTGCAGCGCGATGACGGGGAGCCGCTCGGGCGCAAGGTCAAGGTGCATCTGTACAACGTGTACGGCGAGGTGGATGCCGACGCCGGGCCGACATTGTCCGACGATGCCGGGGTGGCACGGTTCGGGCGGCTGCCGTGCACGCGGTATGATCTGTGGATCGAGGGCCCGGCGGAGCCTGCCGGGGCGGACGGCGACGACGTGCCGGCGATCCTCTTCCGCGCCCTTGACGTGAAGCCTGGCGACGGCGCCCAGACCATCGAGTTGACAGTTCCGCGGGCGGGGAGTGTGAAGGGGCGGCTTCTGCGCGTCGACGGAAAGACGCCGGCCGCGGGGCACGTGGTCGCTGTCCGGACCGGCACCGTGCCGGACGAGGAGACGGATCCGGCTCGACGGATCGCAGCCTACGCGCGCGGTGCGCAGGGGTGCTATGCCGAGGCCGAGGTCGCCGCGGACGGTACATTCGTGCTCCGCGGCCTAACGCCGGGAGAGCACTCGCTGGACGTCCGCCGACCGGACCAGCTCGAGCCGTGGTGCACAATCTCGGGCGTCGAGGTCGTGTCGCGTGTGGTGATGGACCTGGGCGCCGTGGAAGTAGCCTGGAACGGCTGGCAGCACATGTTCGACCGCAAGACGCTCGACGGCTGGGCGGAAAGCGACTTCTATGGGCAGAAGGAGGTCCGCATCGAGAACGACCGGATCCTGCTGTCCCAGGGCCGCGACATGACGGGGATCACGTGGAAGAAGGAGCTCCCACGCGTCGACTACGAGGTCAGCCTCGACGCCATGCGCGTCGGCGGCGACGATTTCTTCTGCGGCCTGACGTTTCCCGTGCAGAAGGACTACTGCTCCCTGATCCTCGGCGGGTGGGGCGGATCGGTGGTCGGACTGTCGAGCCTCGACGGCTACGACGCCTCCGAGAACGAGACGTCGGACTGGATACAGTTCGACAACAAGCGGTGGTACCGCGTCCGCGTGCGCGTGACGAAGAGCAAGATCGAGGCCTGGCTGGACGGAGAGAACATCGTTGATGTCGACACGAAGGACCGGGATATAGACACACGCATCGAGGTGGAGCCGTCGAAGCCGTTCGGCGTCGCCACCTGGTGTACCTCGGGAGCCGTGCGCGACATCCGCATGCGCTGGCTGGACACGAAGGCACCGTGATGTGGGTGTGTTGCAGGCAAGGGAGGACTCGCCATGTACTGCAGAGGGTTGGTGTTGGTGGCCAGCGTCGCACTGCTGGCATCCGGGACGAAGGCGACGGGAGCGGACGTCGCCACCGTCGTCAAAGAGATCACGGCGGAGGTGACAATGAAGAACACCGACCCCGGCGGGCGCCCGCTGCCGGTCGTGGCGCACTGGGCGAACAGCTTCGGCCGGGACAACTTCTCCAGCGATTTCCAAGTGGAGATGCTGGAGCAGGGGCACCACGTAATGCCAACGCTGCCTATGCCCCGGCCGGGCGTTGAGACATACAGCGAGGACGGGCGCGAAGTGGTCGCCCGGCTCGCCGCCTTGAAGGCTCCCTTCGCGCTGCGGGCCGGGCAGTGGGAGCAACTGCTCATCGACAAGAAGCATCCCGTGGACGACCCGGGCAAGTGGCGCAATCTCCCGAAGGACAAGACGGCGCTGATCATCACGCCGGAGGGTGAGATCGACAACTGGAT
>JASFTE010000023.1:0-17766 GCA_050114035.1 Armatimonadota bacterium
CAACGGCACGCACCCGAGCCCCGCCACGGCGGCCTGGATGATGACCTTCGAGAACGGTGCCCGGGCGGTGCTGCAGGCGGGGGAGGGAGCGCCGCGGTTCGAGCCCGGCCCTGGCTGGGCCCACAAGCGCATCGCCGTCTACGGCACTCACGGCTTCCTGCACTGGCGCATGAACGGCTGGGAGCGGTCGCTGCCGGACGGGACGGTCGAGCGCGGCGAGAAGGAGTATGCAGCGGAGGACGTCATCGGCCAGGCCAATCTCACCAATGCCGTCTTCGACTGGATCGAGGACGACGCGAGACCCACGGCGACCAACCTGGCGACTTCACTCGACGAGTGGCGCGTGATCCTGGCCGGCTACCTCAGCACCGTCGAAGCTCGTCCCGTGGACCTGCCCTTCGAGCCACCCGACGATCTGCTCGACCGGTTCAAGGCCTGCGTGGGCGCTGCTTAGCGTGGACTCACCACCGAATCAGCAGTATGTCGGTGGTCAGGCCGATGGGCATGACGACGTCCAGCTTGTTCTGGAAATGGCTGAACTGCACCACGCCACGTACGAGCGACTCCACGCTCTTGGGTTCCGGGACATCCACCACAGTGACCCCCAGCGCCGTGGTCCGGCGGCGCGACCAGTTCATCAGCGGCAGCGCCGCGCCCCCCTCCGACGCGAGATATCCGCACTCCACCATGTAGTGCGAGGTCCGCACCGGGCCATCGGCATTAGCGTGTCGGGCGAGGGCGGTGATGAGCTTCGCGAACTCCTGGGAGTACCGGGGCATGAGGTATCCGTCGGGCAGTGGGGCCTGCTGACGCCAGGCCAGCGCGGGGAAGGCGGAAATGTAGAGGGCCTCGCCAGCGCCATGCTTGTTCCAGACGACCACGGGATGGCCATTGCCGTCGGCTCCGAGCACCTCGCCGGTGGTGGCCGTGGCGTAGCCCCGGTGGCCGAGGACGTCGAAGGTGCAGGCGGGCACCCAGTCGTTGCCGGCCACGGTGACCTGCGTGAGCGGGGTGAGCTTGGGGATGTCATAGTACTCGCGGAAGCGGCTCTCGACCCGCTCGACGCTGTGGTGCTGCACGCCGAAGACGGGCGCCAGGACGTCGCTGGGGCGGTTGTACTCGTCTCTGGAGCCGGCGGCGACGCACCCATAGAGCATCCCGCCCTCTTTGACCCAGCCAGCGACTGCTTCGGCGGCGGCGCGGGTGAGGTTGGCGCCCAGGAGGTAGCAGGCGCGGTAGTCGCTCAGGGCGCCCTCGGCCACGTGCTCCTCGGTCACGAAGTCCACCGGCGTGTTCTCCATGAGCAGCGCGAAGTACGTCTGGCGCAGCTCGGCGAGGGCCGCGGTGTCGTCCTGCCATATCTCGCTGCTCTTGGAGTACACCATGGCCACATGCGCCTTGGGGGGGCGGCCCGGGTACACCAGCTCCTCGGCGCGCCCGATCTCGCGGGTGAGCCGCGCGATCTCCTGCGCCCGGTCGTTGTACTCCGACCACGCGCCATCGGGGGTGGCGTAGTGGGGGCCGTAGCGGTAGTAGCGGATCGCCTTGGCGCCGTGGGCGAGCGCGCTGTACGTGCGGAGCCGCAGGCTGTCGGGATCGCCGCTCTGCAGGGACAGGCCGATGCGGCGGCCGCGCTGGCGGGCCGCCGAGCGCAGTAGATCCGCCACGAGGGGCGTGTCCGTCAGCCGGGGGCCGCCGCCGTCGAGGCTCCAGAGCATGCGCACGCGACCGCGCTCGGCGAGCTCGAACCAGTCGGGTCCCTCGATCATTCCGTCACCGCGGCCGATGGGCTCGGGGTCGAAGGTGACGCTCGAGAGTATCCCCTTGGGGAAGCGCTTCTCGACGGCGTCGGTGGCGTACTTGTAGGGCAGCGCCGTGAGGGCGTCCCGGAACTTCATTGTGTGGTAGTAGATGGCGGCGTCCTCGGGCCCGGCCATCTGGGACCGGGACGTGGGCAGGACGTCGTCCCAGCCTGGCCGGCCCAGGGCCTCCGGGGTGAGCTCGCAGTGGCGCAGGTAGGAGCGGAAAGCGGCCGCGCAGTCCTCGCTCTGCCGCAGGGGCGTGGGCGATGCGGCCCGTGGCGTGTGTGCCAGCTTGAAGCGATAGAGGGCGGCGAGCGCGTCGGGATCGCCGGCCTTGAGGCGGCCATACGCGTCGGCCACGTCCTTGTCGATGCGCTTCCGGAGATCCGGAAGCCAGGGCGGCAGGCCGTCGATGTAGTGGCTCCAGAGGGAGCGCTCGATGCCGCGCTCCCGGGCCACCTCGCGCGGCGTGCCGGCCAGCCCCTGGAGCGTGTTGAAGCCGAGCTTGGCCAGCACCGCGGTCTCGGCCTCAAGCATACGGCGGGAGGCATGCTGCTTCCGGTAGCCGGCGATGCGCGCCTCGATGGGGAAACGCTGCGGAAGGCCCTCTGCCGTCAGTGGCAGGCTGTCGGCGTAGCGCCGGTGCGCCGCGGTCTCGGCGGATACCAGCTGGATGCTGTCGTCGTACCTCGTGACGTCGCCCGGCAGGATGATGCCGACCGTGTCGCCATCAATCTCCTCGTGGAGGCTCTTTGCGATGTGGTTCTCATCGGGCGCGCTGGCGATGTCGAGGTCCACTTTGAGGGCGGACGGGGTCTCGTTGGGGCCGCTCATAAAGCGGAAGGACACGGTGGTGACGCGCTCGCCCATGTCGAGCAGTTGGCTGATGTCGCCCCACGCGGAGAACTTGCCGGTGGGGACGGGATCGCCGCGCTTGCCGTGGCCGGCGGCGGAGAGATAGCCCGGCTCGGCTGGGGAGTCAACCTTGCGATGCCGCAGGACGGCGAGGCGGGCAACGTGGGCCGTGTCCTCGGGTTCGAGGATCTTGAAGCGCACGAACACCTGGGGCCCAAAGTCCGTGAGGTCGGGCTCGTAGTCAGCGATGGGTGTGATGAGGAGGCAATCGACGCGAAGGGTCGCTCTGGGCGGCTTCGGCTCGCGGACGTACACCGTCAGCGTGGCGGGTCCAGCGTTGAGGTAGGCCTCGAAGTGCTCCCACGCCGGTCCTGTGCTTGTACTGCGGACGACGTGCCGCTCCCAGTACGTCTCGTCGAACACCGTCTGGCCGCCCTGCTCGATGCGGATCCCGAAGGACGAGTAGTAGGGGCCGATGTGCATGTATCGCGCCCACACCTTGTGGGTGCCGGTGGTGGGGATGCGGATGTTTTGCCAGATGGTCGTGCCCGGCCTGCCGCCGTGTGCGGTGGCATCGCCGGACGCCTGCGAGCGCGCCGGCAGTCCCCAGGCATCCCGCACCCGCCAGCCGTCCTGTGCGAATCCCCGGAGGCTCTCGGCCTCGAGGAAGACGCTCTTGGCGCGGAGCTCGGCGTTGGTGGTCTGCGCCCGCGACGTCTGCCCTGCGGCGAGCGCGGCTACTATTGGTGCGGCAATAAGCGCGTAGCTGCGTGGTTTCACTGTTGCTCGGTCTCCTCACCCGATGGGAACGGCCAACCAGGGAGATAGTACCACAGTATCGTACCCGCTTGCACATGGTCGGCGTGTAGGGGAGTGCCATCTGACGGGATCGTGCCGCCCGATGGGTGGCGGCGTGTTGTGCTCTGTGCGCCCGGCCGGTCACGGGGTCTGGCGCAGCCATGCGATCCAGGCGTCGGGATCGCCGGTGTGTGCGCGGCCGTCGGGTCCTGGACCGGGGATCCGCCGCTTCTCGACTGCGTTGCCCAGCCAATGGCAGATGTTGCCGACGGAGGGCCGCCTATCCAACTGGGCGGCGAGCAGGGCGAGGGCAATCACCTCGCGCACCGTGTCGTCGCCGAACTGCAGAAGCGCAATGGCGGCCCGCGCCCTTAGCTCGTTGTCGGCGACGGCGAGTCCCGCCCTGAGCGCGGCGAGCGCATCCGGCGTGCCGATGTTCTCCAGCCCGCGCACGGCCGCCTTCCCCACGCTGGGCACGTCCTGCATCAGCTCCCGGAGCCGCGGGATGGCTGCCTCCGCCTTGATGGTGCCCAGGACGTCCACGATCATGCCTCTGACGTCCTCGTCCGGGTCGTCGCTCGCGGCCAATAGCGCCTCCGCCACCTTGGGAACGCGGTAGTTGCTCAGGGTTGCGGCGACGCGAGCGCGGACCTTGGGATCCTCGTCCTCGAGCGCCTTGAGCAGCGGATCGAGCGCCGCGTCGCCCATGTCCTGGTATCGCTGCAGGGATGCCGCCGCCGCCGCCCGACGCTTGGGGTCCGGGTCGGATAGCCCCTTCACCGTAGGTGCCAGCGTGTCGACACTTGGCACCCCGTAGTGATGCAGCAGCCGCTGGAGGCCGGGTGCCGGGCCGCGCGCGTGGAGCGAGTCGAGGAGGACCTGGACGCAGGCCTCTGTGTCAGTCATGTACCGGAAGGCCTCGTCTGCGCGGAAGGCAACATTGCGGCCATCGTCGTGGAGCCCTGCCGCGATCAGCGGGAGCGCCTCCGGGCTGCCTGTGAAGCCCAGGCACCGGACGGCCCGCACTCGCCGCGCATCATCGTCGGACTGCAGTTCGTCGCCGAGCCGGGCGAGGTATACCCGCATCGCTGCGTCCGTGCCTGCGCGAACCTCGATCTCGACAGGCGCTGAGCGGGCTACGGGCCGCTCAGGCGGCCGGAAGAACTGCCCTCGATAGACGCCCGTGACCGCGTAGCGTCCGGGCTGAAGGGGCGTCACCCACTGGTTGAGGTAGATGCGCTTCGTGAAGGGCTCCCCGGGCCCGATGGTGCCGGTGGTGCTGAGGCCGCCCCCCATGCGGCCGCCGCCCCACAGCACCCACGGGTCATCCAGTCGGCGGCCGCCCTGGTCGGTCACCTCCACGGCGTACTCGTCCATCCGTCCACTCCGGTCGTAATCGCGATCCATGTAGCTGTAGTCTTGGCCGCCATCATTCGCGATGGTGAAGGCTGCCACTATTGGCCTCCCCTGCTCGAACACCGTGGAGGCCGGCCCGGCCCGTGGGAGTCGCTCGGGCGCCTCGGCCAATGGTACCGGATGGTGCAAGCTGATGGTCAGCGAGAGCCGCGGCTCGTCTTGGGCACTGGCACCAGCGGCAGCTATGAGGAGAGAAACGGCAACGACGAGGAATGGACCGACCTGGACACCCGTCTTCATGGAGCACGCCTCCCTCAGTCCAGGACTCAGCTTCCGCGTCGGCAACTGCTCAGCGCTACGTCCGCCCCGGGCTGTTGCGCCAGCGGGCCTTACTCGGAGTTTGGACGTTCTCGAGCCCGATTCGGTTCGCCGTTCCATAACGCTCACAGCCCGAGGTCAATACCTCGTGCTGCCTCCGCCTGGGAGGGCTGGGCGTAGATCGGCGTCAGTGAGAACAGATCGTCCGGGCCGCGGTGGGTCAGCTCCGCTGCCCCCACGAGGGCGACGTTGCGGGCCGTGGGGCGGAGCTGGTCGCTTGGCGCTACTCGCAGCCGAGAGCCGAGGCGCTCCTGGAGCGATGCGGCGTGCTCGGGGGCCGCCTCGCCGCAGAGGAGTATGACGTCATCCCGGGTGGCGAGGTACTCGGTCAGGTCATCGATGGTGTAGACCTTGCACGGCTCCGCGTCCCGCCAGCGCTTCTGCGGCGCGCGCTCCGCGATCGCGAGGTATACGTGGTCCTTGCGCGCGACAGTGACGGCGCACACAGCGGCGCCCTCGGGCACGTCGGTGAAGCCGTCCGCTATGGCGTGGGCCGTCGGTACGCCGACAACGTCCACGCTCCAGGCGTGGGCGAGGGCCTTGACCGTGGCGACGGCGATGCGAAGGGAGGTGAATGATCCGGGGCCGAGGGATACGGCAATGGCGGAGAGGCCGGGAGGGGCTCCCGGGTCGCTCTCTCGCTCGGGGTGCAGCAGGGACTCGATGCGCGGTACGAGCCGTTGGCAGAGGGCCATCTGGCTGGGGAAGGCGTCCTCGCGCACAAGGTGCTCGCCGTCCACGAGAGCGAGGCTCGTCATCTCGCCGGATGTCTCAATGCCCAGGATCATCTGGCAACCCCAATTGGGCGAGGACTTCCCGCGGGCGTGTGCCGCTGGCGGCCAGGCTGAGGAAGCGGCCGTCTTCGGCGTACTGGATGTCCACCGTGAGCCGGTCGGACGGCAGCGTATCAGCGACTCGCTCCGCCCATTCGACGGCCACTATGCCTCCCTGGGAGAACAGCTCCGGGCCGACTGCCTCGAGCAGGGCGCCGCCATCACAGAGGCGATACGCGTCGATGTGGTGAAATGGGACGGAGCCGGGGTGCTGCCGGTGGATGATGAAGGTGGGGCTGGTGACGTTGTCCGTGACGCCCGCTCCCCGGGCCAGCCCCTGGATGAAGCAGGTCTTGCCCGCGCCCAGGGGGCCGGTGACGGCGACGAGATCCCCGGGGGCCAGCAGGGAGCCGAGGGCTTCCCCCAGCGCCTGGGTCTCGGGCGCCGAGCGCGTGGCGCAGCTCACGGCCTGCTCGGAGCGGCGTGTGGTCTTCATAGTCATGCCCAGAATGGATCCGTCGCATGGGTTTTCTCGGTGTCGTGGGTGACGGCCTGCGTGGGCGGGAGTAGGCGATGAGTGACATGCAGGCTCGGTACGGTTGGGACCTCTACGCGAACAGCCCCGGCGTTCCCTCGCTCGAGCGGATGCGGCACGGGCCGGTGGCGGTGGTGGAGTGTGTAGAGGAGATCCCGTGCGATCCGTGTGAGACGGGGTGCGCGCAAGGGGCGATCACCATCGGGAGGCCGATAACGCGGATCCCGCGGCTCGATGGGGAATTGTGCACGGGATGCGGGCACTGCATTGCCGCGTGCCCGGGGCAGGCGATCTTCGTGGTGGATATGTCGCTTCCGGACGGCAAAGCGACGGTCTCGGTGCCGTACGAGTTCCTGCCGCTGCCGGAGAAGGGGCAGACGGTGACGGCGCTGGGTCGCTCCGGGGAGCCCGTGGGGGAAGCGGAAGTGGTACGTGTGGACGACCCGAGGGCGTACGATCATACGCCCGTGGTGACGTTGAAAGTGCCCGCCGAGGCGGCGATGGTCGTGCGCCACTGCCGAGCTTGACACCCAGAAATCGGAGTGGTACTTTCGCACCATGCCACCGCGCAAGGCGGATACTGCGCCGGGGTTGGTGGTCCTGGATGGCCCATTGTCCCTGGAACAGCGGCAGGGCTACGCAGACACTGCCGTCGTGGGTGGACTGGCGGCGTTCGTGGCGCGGCAATGCTCGCAGGTGAGCGAGGCTCAGGGAGATAGCGGCATCCGCGCCGCGTGCAGTGACCTCACGTCTCTCTTCGCCGATTACGGCGGCCTCGGGCCCGACGAACGGGAGAGGCGAGTCGCACAGGCGCGGGAGATCCTCGGCGGCCTCGGTGCAGCCACCGTGCCACGGCAGGGGGCGGCTCCCTCCACGCGGCGGGGAAGGCGGCGCCCATCGCGCAGCATCGATGACCCCGTGACGGCTCTCTGGGGCGTGAGCGAGGCGCGGGCGCGGCAACTCGAGAACCTGGGCATCCACACGGTGCTCGATCTCCTGCAGCATTACCCCCTGCGACACGAGGACAGACGGGAGACCGACCGGATAGCGGAGCTCGGCGAAGGACAGGTGGCGACCATCAAGGCCACGGTGGAGGCGGCGGGAGAGACACACAGGCGCGGCCGATTCAGGGTGACGACGGTGCCGGTGCACGATGGGCTGGGGATGGCGGAGCTGAAATGGTACGGGCAGGACTTCCGGGCGACGCAGTTCGATCCCGGCACGGAGGTGTTTGCCAGCGGCACGGTGCGCTACTACCGGGGCACACCACAGCTTGACAACCCGGAGATCGAGAGCGCGGCTAGCCGCCATGTCCTGAGCGCCGGGCGGATCGTGCCGATCTATGGGCTGACGAAGGGTCTCTACATGCCGCAGATGCGCCGTTTGGCGCACACGGCCGTGCGGGACTATGCGCGCCTGGTCCCGGACATAGTGCCGGAGGACATCCGGGAGCGCCGGGGGTTGTGCGGGGCGCGGTTGGCCATTGAGAGCATTCACTTCCCCGATGATGAGGAGGCGCTCGAGCAGGCACGGCATCGGATCACGTACGAGGAGCTCTTCATCCTGCAGGTGCAGCTCGCGCGGCTGCGACGGGAGGCGAAGGCGCCCGAACACGGCGTGACGCTGCGGGTTGATGATGGGTGGTTGGGCGAGTTGCAGGGCGTGCTGCCGTTCGCGCTGACCAGGGCACAGCAGCGGGTCATCGGGGAGATTGGGGAGGATCTGGCCAGTCGGGAGCCGGGCAATCGGTTGCTGCACGGGGATGTGGGGTCGGGGAAGACCGCGGTGGCTGCGTGGGCGCTGCTGGCGGCGGCCAGGAACGGCTACCAGGCCGCGTACATGGTGCCGACGGAGGTGCTCGCCGAGCAGCAGCACCGCGTGGTGGGGGAACTGCTCGGGCCGCTGGATGTTGAGGTGGCTTTGCTGATAGGCGGCATGGGGCGAGGCAAGAAACAGGTGCAGCAGCGAATCGCCGACGGCAAGGTGCCCGTGGTCGTGGGGACGCACGCTCTGATTCAGGAGGCGGTGGAGTATGAGCGGCTGGGTCTCGCCATCATTGATGAGCAGCACCGGTTCGGGGTGGTGCAGCGGGCGGCACTGCGGGAGAAAGGCTACAATCCGAACGTGCTGGTGATGACGGCGACGCCGATCCCGCGCACGCTGGCGCTCACGGTGTACGGGGACTTCGACATATCGGTCCTGGACGAGCTGCCGCCGGGCCGTCAGCCGCCGGTGACGCGCGTGCTGGGGATGCAGGATGGGTCGGAGGCATACGAGTTCGTGCGGCAGGAAGTCGTACGGGGGCGACAGGCGTTCATCGTGTGCCCTCTGGTGGAGGAGTCGGAGCGTCTCGAGGTGCGCGCGGCCAAGGAGGTGGCACAGCGACTGGAGCGGGAGGTGTTGCCGGACCTGCGCATCGGCCTCGTGCACGGACGGATGTCCACCGACGAGAAGGACGATGTGATGCGGGCCTTCGGGCGCGGTCAACTGGACGTGCTGTGCGCGACGACTGTGATCGAGGTCGGCGTGAACATCCCGAATGCGTCCGTAATGCTGGTGGAGAACGCGGAGCGATTCGGGCTGGCGCAGCTTCACCAGCTCCGGGGCCGGGTGTGCCGCGGGGAGCACGTGTCTCACTGCCTGCTGCTCGTGGGGACGCGCTCTCGCGGCGCGTGGCAGCGGGTGGAGGTGCTGGGGAAGACGAACGACGGGTTCGAGATCGCGGAGGAGGACCTGAAGGTCCGCGGGCCGGGGGAGTTCTACGGCACGCGCCAGCACGGGCTGCCGGATCTGAAGATGGCGAGTGTGTTGGCCGACACGCCGACGCTGGTGGAGGCGCGCGAGGACGCTTTGGCGCTCATCGAAGCCGATCCGGGCCTGCGGAAGCCGGGGCACCGCATGCTGGGCGAGCGCATCAAGCATCGGGTCGAGGAGCGCCTTCGACTGGTGAGCGTGAGTTAGGGTGGCAGGCCCCCGATGGGCCGAGGGCGAACAGGTCCCCGTCGGGGCCGTATGAGAGTCATCGCGGGCACAGCGAAAGGGACTCGGCTCGTGGCGCCGCGGCTGAGGCAGCTGCGGGCGACGACGGACGCCATGCGCGAGACGCTGTTCAACGTGCTGGCGGAGCGCATCGTGGGCGCGCGGTTCCTGGATCTATTCGCGGGCTGCGGGGCCGTCGGCATCGAGGCGCTCAGTCGGGGGGCCGAGTGGTGCACGTTCGTTGAGGTCTCGCCCCGCTGCGTGCGGGCGATCAGGGAGAACCTGGAGCGCGCACGCCTTGGGGCCCGTGCAGAGGTGCACCGCAGGGACGCGGCGCGGGCGGTGCGGCGGGTGGGAGAGCGCGAGTCGTATGACATTGTGTTCGCCGATCCGCCGTACGGCTACGAGGGGCTCGCCGAGCTCGTGACTGCTGTGCCAGGCCAACGCGAGGCGTCGGCGGAGGGTGGGGTGGTGGTGATCCAGCACGCGCGGAGAGCGTCTCTGCCGGATGAGCCGACGCCCGACCAGGTGAAGCGGTTCGGTGAATCGGTGATGTCGTTCTACTGGTAGGCGGGCCATGGAGCTTGAGCACGTCGTCGTGTGCCCGGGGACATTTGACCCCATCACGAACGGACATCTGCACATCATCCGGCGGGCGGCCAAGCTGTTCGGGCGCGTCATCGTATCGGTGCACTCCGACACGGACAAGGACGCCATGTTCACGACAGAGGAGCGCGTTGAGATGGTGCGCGAGGCGTGTGCGCATCTGCCGAACGTCGAGGTGGTGTGCTTCTCGGGCCTCGTCGTGGCGCACGCCAGAGGGTGCGGCGCGCTGGCGCTCGTGAAGGGACTCAGAGCCGTCTCGGACTTCGAGGCGGAGTTCGAGATGTCGTTGACCAATCGGCAGCTTGAGCCCGACATACAGACGGTCTTCATGATGACGGACGCGGAGCATGCGTTCCTGCGATCAACTCGCGTCAAGGAGCTGGCTCGTCTGGGCGCCGACGTCTCGCCATTCGTGCCACCGGCGGTGGTCAAGCGCCTGGAGGCGAAGGTGGCGGCTGCAGGCGCCCTCGACACTGCGGGCGAGTAGCGGGACGGCGCACTGGGACAGTCTACCATCGAACCACGTTGGGAAAGAGGGGACGCCATGGACATCTTCGCGCTCATAGATGAGCTGGAGAACCTCGGAGAGGAAGGCGTGAGGTGGTACAAGCTCATCTCCCTGCCCAGCACGACGGTGATGTCGGAGGAGCGGTTCTTTGAGTTGACGGACAAGATCAGGGCGGCGATCCCGCAAGAGGTGACGACGGCGGACCAGATCACGCGGGATCGGGAGCGCATCCTGGCGGAGGCGCACGACGAGCGGGCGAAGATACTGAACGCGGCCAAGGAGCAGGCCACGCTTCTGGTGTCCAACGATCGGGTGGTTGCGGAGGCGCAGAAGAGAGGCGAGGAGATCATCCGGCAGGCGAATGTCGAGGCGGCGGGCATCCGTGACGATGCCGATCGGTACGCGGCGGAGGCGGTCGACCGGCTGGAAGGCTACACCAGGCGAATCCACGCGACGGTGGAGAAGACCAGAGAGATGATGGCCGACCGGCTGCAGGATGAGCGGGGCGAAGGGGTGCCGCCGGACTAGGGCCATCGAGCTGCACGGGACGTCCACGCACGAGCAGCCACGCTGCGTCGGGCCCGAGAGCGTGCCGCGGCACGCCGGCCCGGCGCGCTGCACGTTACGTGTTAGGCGGCACGCTGCGATTGAGGCGAGACTGCAATGAAGGTACTCGTACTGAACTGCGGCAGCTCATCGGTGAAATACGAGCTCTTTGAGAGCGATCCGGAGAGAAGCCTGGCCGACGGTGTGGCCGAGCGGGTGGGAGCCGGCAGCGGGTCGGCCCTGCACCACCGCGTGGGCGACGCGGTGGAGACGACGGCGGAGGTTGCGATGCCAGAGCATCGCGCGGCCATCGGGGAGCTGGTTGCGGCGCTGACGTCTGGCGAGGGGGCGGTGCTGGAGTCCCTGGACGAGGTGGGCGCCGTGGGGCATCGCGTGGTGCACGGGGGGGAGGGTTTCTCGGGCGCGGTGCTCATCGATGAGGCCGTCATCGAGGCCATCGAGGAGTGCTGTGAGCTCGCGCCCCTGCACAATCCGCCCAACCTGGTGGGCATCCGTGCGTGCCAGGATCTCATGCCCGGCACGCCGCAGGTGGCGGTCTTCGACACGGCCTTTCACCAGACGATCCCGCGGCGGGCCCATCTGTACGGGCTGCCGTACGACTACTACGAGAAGTATGGCCTGCGCCGGTACGGCTTCCATGGGACGTCGCATCGCTACGTGACGCTCGAGGCGGCGGACGTGCTGAGGGAGCGCGGGCCGGCGCCAGAGCAGCAGCGTATAGTCACGTGTCACTTGGGCAACGGCTGCAGCATGGCGGCGGTCAGAGGCGGGGAGTCGATGGACACCACGATGGGGTTCACGCCGCTGGAGGGGCTGCTCATGGGGACGCGGTGCGGCGATCTGGACGCCACGGTCCCCCTGTTCCTCATGGAACGCGAGGGGCTGGGCACCGACGACCTCGATGATCTGCTGAACAAGTCGAGCGGGCTGCTGGGTCTCTCGGGCGTGAGCAACGACCTGCGGGATGTCCTGGACGCTGCCGACGACGGGAACGACCGCGCGGGTGCGGCCATTGACGTGTTCTGCTATCGAGTCAGGAAGTACATCGGGGCCTATGCCGCGTGTCTTGGCGGCCTGGACGCCATCGTGTTCACTGCCGGCATCGGCGAGGGGTCGCCGCGTGTTCGCGCGGAGAGCTGCTCCGGGCTTGAGTTCCTTGGTATCGCCATCGATCCGGCGAGGAACGAGGCGGCTGTTCGCCCGGACAAGCCAATCGACATCAGTGAGGAGACGGCCTCCGGGGCTGTCCTGGTGGTTCCGACCGATGAGGAGCTCATGATAGCGCGGGACACGGCGGGGGTGCTGGCGTCTCTGCGGTAGGCTTCGCCACCACTTGCTGTTGCTTCCGGGGACTGAACCCAAAGGGCATTCAGGACGTCCACGGATGTGAGAGGGGCGTTTGTTGACAAAGTGGTTTGGCTGCACTATAATCGCGTCGCAACAGAAAAAGGACCACAGACACGGCGGGCGCGCTCCGCGACGCCTGCCATAGGGAGCGTGGTCACATGACGCGCCCGGGCGGCCGTTCATCGTCACCCGCGACGGCAGCCGCGCTTGCACTATTCCCCCTCTTGACGGCAATCTCATCGGCCGTGCTGGCGCAGGCGCCCGCAGCAGGGGGGCCCGCTCTTGGCGCTGGGAGCGCCGCGTTCCTCGAAGGCGCGGCGCTGGTGCGCGAGGGCGAGCATGAGGCAGCAGTGCCGCGTCTCCAGCAAGCGACGCAGCAAGATGCGGAGCTGGAGCCGGCCTGGTACTATCTTGGCGTGGCTCTGCTCAAGCTGGAGCGCTTCGCGGAGGCGATCCCCGCCTTCCAGAAGGCCTCCGAATTGGCGGAGTTCCGGCCCGGCACACGGTTCCATCTGGGGCAGATCTACGAGGTCCTGGGGGACTTTGAGCGCGCGCTCGAGACCTATGCCGCCGAGGTGCGCATCCGTCGCGGCCGCAATGTCGACGAGGTGCTCACGGCGATGGGCCGGACGCAGTTGCAGGCCGGTGAGTACGACGACGCGCTGCTGTCCCTGGACAGGGCCATTGCGGACGATCCCAATTTCGTGGAGGCGCACTACCTTCGGGGTCTGACCCTCGACAACAGGGGAGAGCCCGAGAAGGCCATCAGGGCGTTCCAGAAGGCCAAGAGCATACTCGCCGAGCGAGATCGGCTCCAGGCGCGACTGCAGCGGCTCTCGGTGGAGGAGCGTCGCGAGGCGGCAGCGACGCAACAGGTCTATGCGCAGAAGTTCGCCCGGGCCGAGGAGTTCGTCGTGGATCGGCGGCTGCGGCCACAGTTATCCAAGGCTCTGGGAAGAGCGTATTCCCATGCGGGGGACTACGAACGGGCGCGCATTCAGTACCGCGCCTCGATGACGACGGCGGAGAACGGGAACCCGGCGGATCCCGAGGCTCACATACTGCTCGCGGATGCCTTCAGGGACGAAGGGTACGAGACGCTGATCTATGAGGCGTATGTCAAGGGTGCGGCCCTGATGCTCGAGGAGGCCGTCTCGGAGTACACCAAGGCGCTCAGCTACGATCCGAACAGCGCGGAGGCCTATGTGGGGATCGGGAGAGTATACGCACTGCAAGCGGCCAATTACGGCACTGATCGTGTGCGTAATATTACATCACACACATTCGACGAGGCCATCGCGTCCCTGAAGAAGGCGCTCGAGACCGATCCGGACTACACCGAGGCTATGAAGTACCTGGGGGCGGCGTATGGCCACCAGGGGGAGTACCAACTGGCACGCCAGCAGCTCGAGGCCGGCATCGCGCTGGCGCCGACCGATGCGGGGCTGTACGCGCATCTGGCGGCGAGTCTGGTGGGTCTGGAGCAGTACCCGGAGGCGATCACCCAGGCCGAGACCGCGCTCGCCATGGACCACGAGAATTACGACGGCCTGAACGCCCTGGGGCTCGGGCACTATTACCTCGGCGACCTGGGGCGTGCCATCCCCGCATTCGAGCGTGCGATACGCGCCCAGCCGCGCAACCACCAGGGATACACGAATCTCGGCAACGCGTTCTTCCAGGCCGGGTCGTGGCACCGTGCCAGGGAGAGCTATGACCGGGCTCTGGAACTGATTCCGCAGTCCAGCATTGCCGGAACGCTGTATCAGCGAGCGTATCTGCACTACCTCATAGGGCGTTCGTATCTCAATGCCGGTATGTACCAGGCGGCCATCGGGGCGTTCAATGAGGCGCTGACCCTGGATGGCAGCTACTTCGAGTGCATTCTGGCGCTGGCGGGGGCGCATCTGAGGTCCGAGGAGTATCGCGGGGCCGAGGACGCTCTGCGGGACGCCTTGAGCAAGTCGCCCGGCACCGAGGAGGACTCGAGAGTCCACTTTCTGCTGGGACAGGTCTTTGAGGCCGCTCGCCGCCCGCATGATGCCACCGTCGAGTACGGCCTCGCCCTGCAGGACGACCCGAGCAACGCCGCCGCGCAGCGGGCACTCGCGCGGCTCACGGAGCGCGTGAGCGCCGCGCGGTCCGGTGGGGCGGGCTAGGGATCCTGCTGCCGGGCAGGAGTGCGCGGAGCAGTACAGACGACAGGCTGCCGGCCGGACCGCAGGGACGGACGGCGCATAGAGGAGGATGACAGCAATGCAGAGGATTGGGGTTCTTTCGACTCTCGTCTGCGCGGTGACGCTGGTCGCGACGGGCGGCCCTGGTCTCGCCTTGGGTTGGGGGATGCTTGGCGGCGATCCGGCGCACAGCGGCTACCGCGCCGACCCCCTTGCTCTCCCGGTGAGTCTGCTGTGGAAGCACATCGCGGCAGGTGAGGGGCCGGTCGTCACGGTCTGGTCGTCGCCGGTGGCCTCTGACGATGCCGTGTTCTTCTGCTACGACACGAGCCTGTACTGCGTGGATCGCATGACCGGGCAGCTGCGCTGGCAGTACCAGGCACAGACGCAGCTTCGGTCTTCGCCCGCGCTGGCTGAGGACGGCTCGGGCGTGTATGTGGGTGGCAGCAACGGCGTCCTGTACGCGATCGCGCCCGGCACCGGCCGGCTCATGTGGCGGTATCCCACGCCGACTCGGAAGCCCATCGAGTCGTCGCCGGTGATAGCCAAGGGCGTGCTGTACGTGGGGACAGACGACTACCACGTGTATGCCATCGACCTGGCGACGCGCCGGCTGAAGTGGCAATTCAAGACGACGGCCGAAGTCAAGGCGCCGCCCATGCTCAAGGGCGGCGTGTGTTACGCTGTGGCCGTCAACGGCAACGCATACGCGATTGACGACCGGGGCCGGCAGATCTGGCAGGCGGATATCGGGCCGGGGCCCGCGTTCGCCGGGCCGTCCTTTGAGCGCGACAAGGTGCTTGCCGCCATCGGGAACCGGGTGGCGGCGCTCGACGCGCGCTCCGGCATACGCCGGTGGACGTTCGACCGCCCCGGTGACCTCATCTCGGGGACCCCCGCGGTGGCGAATCGCATGATGTTTGTGGGCTCGAAGGATGGCTCTCTGTACGGGGTGAATGCCAACACCGGGCGCGCGGTGTGGCGCTACCCCAGCGGGACCGACAAGACCACGCAGCCCATTCTCTCCGGGCCGGCGGTGTGCGGCGACACAGTGTTCGCCCGGGCCTCGGCGGGCATCATCCTCGGTGTGCACGCCAAGACCGGTGAGTTGCAGTGGCGTTACAAGATGGCGGCTCCGGTGTCGAAGGCCGAGACGCCCGCTGCCGGCAGACTCGGAGGCGGAGAGGGGGACGAGGAGGGGGATGAGGAGGAGGATGTCGAGGAGTTCGAGGAGGAGGGAGGAGAAGACGAGGAAGGCGGCTTCTTTGGCGGGAGGAGGTTCGGCGCTGGCCGCCGCACCGGCCGTGGGGCTGGCAGCAGGCCTGCATACCGCAGCCGTACGTATCGCCGGCCGCGCTCCCGCTACGAGCCCACGCCCGGGTTCGGCGGCGCGTACGCCCAGACGCAGTTCCTCCGGGCCCCAGGAGGGCTGCCCGAGTTCGCGGACAACGTTCTCTCGTCCCTGGCGGTCAGCGGCGATGCCATCTACGCGCTGGGCGACGACGGCGCGCTGTACGCGCTCGATGCGTCTGCCGCGGACAGAGATGCGCCCGCGATATCGGACGCGGTCCTCCAGATCCCGGGAGCCGACCGCAACACCTACCAGGTCGTACTCGACATCGTTGACGGCAGCGAGATCCCAGGACGGAAGGCCTGGAACGTGCAAGTGCCGGGCACACCCCCACTGCATGTCTCGATGAAGCTGTTCGACGAGGGAAGCGGCCTGGACGCGTCCAGCATCCGGGTGACATTGGACGGCCTGCCTCAGAAGGACTGGATCTTCGACGACAAGGAGAATCTGCTGTGGGTGAGCTACACTCCGGCAGGGATCGCCAGGCCGCTCTCCAATGGGCAGCATGATGTGGTGGTCGAGGTGTCGGACTACCGCGGCCAGACTGCCATCAGGAGCATGTCGTTCTTGGTGGACAATGCTCTTCCCGCGCCTGCCCCGGCGCCGAGCAGTGCAGGAGGAGAAGGGGACGAGGACGAGGAAGATGAGGAGGAGGACGAGGAGGAGGAAGAAGACGAGGAGGAGGAATACTAGGCGGGCGAGCGCCGCCCCTCGGCGGCTGGCGCGTCCCCGTCGGCCAGCCCGGGGGATGAGTGTCGAGGAGGCTGAGCAGCTCAGACCTCCTGAGTAGACAAGCGCGAGGATTCCACCGGGAAATGGGTCCAGAGCGCCCAGGGCTGTGACGCCTGGGCGGCTGCCCGTTTCCCGTGTTGTTAGTCAGAGTCGATCAGGCAGCGGCCCGTCGGACAAGGGCTGCCGAGAGGCGGAGTGCCATGCTGTGGCAGGCTGTCTGCGCTGTCGTGGTGCTGGGGCTGCTCAGTTGGTTCGTGTATGTGAACCAGGGGCCGGTGCCGGTGTACGGTACGCCCGCACGGTATGTTGACCTGCCCGTTTGGGTGGTGGGGTGTATTGGCGCGGTCGTCGGCATTCTACTGGAGTTCGCGTTCACCCGGCGTCTCTGGCAGACGCAGGCGAGCGCCGTGCAGACGGCGCAGGCGCAGTTGCGCCGGGCCCGGGCAAAGGCCAAGTCACAGGAGGAGGTCATCGCGGAGCGCCAGGAGAAGATAGAGGCACTGGAGGCGCAGCTCGAGGCTGCGGGCGAGCCGCCCGTTACCGATGATGAGGAAGGCGAGGCGGAGGTCGCCGCGGACGACGAGGAGGACGACGAGGTCGGAATATAGCGGGGACACACGACTCGCGTGGCGTTGCAGCGTGCCCTGGATTACACACTGGACGGAGCTCGGCGTGGTAGACCTGCAGTGCCGGCGCCAGCAGGAACTGCGCCACATCCGCTGCCGGGGGCAGAGCGATGGCATGTGCGCCGGAGGGGCGGGGGCCGCGTGACGTGACTGCATACGTGGGGAGTTGAGTGGAGCATATGCCAGATCGAAGTGACGTCAAAGAGCTCGCAAAGCGCCTGTACCACCAGCACAATGTGGAACACCTGTCCGATGCCGCCGTCAGAGAACGGGCGGAGCGCTTCGGTCAGCTTACCGAGTTTGGCAACTACAACTTCATCTCCTCGGTGCGCAGTCGCAGCGCCGGACTCACCGCGTATGTGGGCAGCGAGGCGGT
>JASFTE010000024.1:0-17766 GCA_050114035.1 Armatimonadota bacterium
GGCGCCACGACGATGCACGAGATGCGCATCCGGACGCGGGCGGGGATGGGGCTGTGCCAGGGACGGACGTGCGGGCGGCTCGTGGCTCAGCTTCTGGCGCAGCACACGGGCAGGCCGCGCGGCGCGATGCAGCCGCGCCGCACGCGGGCGCCCGTCCGGCCGCTTGCGGGTGAGCTGTTCGCGTCGTCGGACAATGAAGCAGACTGCTGACGTGGTCATCATCGGCGGGGGCCTCATCGGCTGCGCCAGTGCGTACTACACGGCCAGGCGGGGCATGCGGGTGGTGCTGCTGGAGCGGGGGCAGTTGGGCGAGGGCGCCTCGGGCGCGTGCGAGGGGTTCATCTCCCTGCAGTCCAAGCGCCCCGGCGCTCCACTGGACATGGCTCGCCGCTCGGCCGACATCTACGCCGGGCTCACGGCGGAGCTGGACGCGGACATGGAATACGATCGGTCCGGCGGGCTCACCGTGCTGGAGCGGGAGGAGGAGCTGGCGGAGGGCACGGCGCTTGCGGGTCGGCTGCGTCGGGCGGGGATGGCTGCGGAGCTGCTCCAGGGCGACGATCTGCGCCGGCTAGCTCCCGCGCTCACGCCGCACGTGGCCGGGGCGGTGTACTGCCCGGACGAGGCCCGCGTGGACCCGCTCCGCGTGCTGTTCGCCTTCGCCGATGGGGCCCGCCGCTGCGGCACCGAGGTATTCGCCAATGCCGCGGTCGATGAGATCCTGTGCGAGGGGGATCGCGTCGCTGGCGTGCGCACGGCCTCGGGCACGTGGAGCTGCCCTTGCGTCGTCAATGCGGCGGGCGCGTGGGCTCCCGAGCTCCTCGCTCCTCTGGGCGTGGAATTGCCGATCCGGCCGCGCCGGGGCCAGGTGATGGTCACCGAGCAGGTCCCGGCCCTCCTGCACCCCTTCTTCCTGAGCGCGTCCTACATCAGCGCGAAGCTGGCGCCCGACACCGGCACTGGCCGGATCACCGCCGCCGCCGTCGCCCAGATGCGCGACGGCAACTTCCTCATCGGCGGCACCCGGGAGTTCGTGGGGGAGGATGTGCGCAACTCGCCCGATGCGTTGCGCGACATCATGGCCTGTGCCGTCCGCCTGCTGCCGGCGCTGCGCGAGCTGAGCATCATCCGGGCGTTCGCCGGCCTCAGGCCCCACAGCGACTCCGGCGAGCCAGTAATCGGCCCTGTGGACGGCCTCAAGGGGCTCATCGTCGCCGCGGGTCACGGCGGCGATGGCGTGGCACTCGCGCCGGTGACTGGCCAGATGGTGGCGTCTCTGGCGTCCGGATCGCCGCTCGATCCGCCCGTTCGGCCATGTCACCGGAATGGCGCGGAAATGCAAATATAGGGTTTACATTTGAATCTGACTGTGGTAGTATGCTATTGGTTTTCAATGCATCAGCAGCCCTGTCTGTGGGCCAGTTTTTTTGGGAGGGCACAGACAGGGCGCGGCATGATGAGGCGGGTCGGGCGTTGGGACCCGCTGCACTGCATGCCCAGACACAGCAGGCGCACCCGATGCGCCTCATCTACAGCACACGTTGCAGCAACATACAGGGCAGCGCGACCAAGCAACAGATGGCAGGACAAGACGAAGGACGTGTCGGGCATGAGGACCCCTGAGACGTTCTGCCCTCAAGCCGCGTCCCGTCGCAAAGGAGCGACGAGTGGCGGCACTGGTCGTGTTCTCCCTGTTGAGTTGTGACGTGCACAGCCGTTAGTGGCCAATGGCAGGCATCGTCCGCGAGCCAATCGGCTCCGAGTTGGCTCAGCGGATGAGATGCAGAGCCACCCGGAGACGGTGGCGCTGCGTCTTGAGGGTGCTGCCGGCCGCGGCGCGACTGCCCGGGCGCGGAGTGAGTGCACGCCGGGACGTACACAGTTGCTGTGGAGCACGCAGCCATAGCTGCCGATGAGTATTATGGAACGCGGGACCGCAGAGCAGAGCAACCTGGACCTCATCCGGCGGTACGGCGAGGAGATCAGGCGCGACTCTGATAGCCTCGTATTCGCCCTGCTGGCGGATGCCTTTCGGGACGGGGGCATGCTGTCGGAGGCAGAGGAAGTCTGCCGCAAGGGGATCGAGCAGCATCCGAGCTATGCGACAGCACGCGTTGTGATGGGGCAGATCCAGGAGGACATGGGCGATGCAGAGGCGGCGGAGCGGGAGTATGAAGCCGCCCTGTCGCTGGACCCGCAGAACATCATGGCACGCATGTCGCTCGGGAAGGTACTCCTGCGAGAGGATCGCCGCGCGGCCGCGCGTGCCCATTTTGAGCACGTCTTGTTCCTCAACGCGACGGACGCGGAGGCGCGCCGCCTTCTCGAAGTCGCCGAGGGACGCCGGCCGATGCCCACGCAACTGCGCAAAGCCGACATCCAGGACGCGCCGCCCAGGGCTACGCCCACGGAACCGGAGGAGGAGGAGGAAGCATCAGAGGAGCCTTCGGTGTCTGGTCGGCGGACATCCGTCGGGGACATCGAGGCCACACTCCAGGGCCTGAACGGGGTGCCTGGCGTGCTGGCGGCCATGCTCGTGGGGAACGATGGGCTGCTGATTGCCTCTGAGCTCAACACGGCCGTTGACGAGGAGGCATTCGGCGCGCTGGTGAGCGAGATCGGCGACGCCATGGCGCGATGTGCACGGCGCATGGGCATGGGGGAGTTCGAACGCAGCGTCGTCGAGGGCGCCGCCGGGCGCATGGTGCTGAGGCGGGCTGACTCGCGCGTACTCGTCGTCGCCACGGAGCACGGCGTCAGGCTCGGCATGGTCAACATGCTGCTGGACCGGGGGGCTGATCGTCTCAGAACGTTGGCATCCAGCACCGCGTAGACGTGGTCGATGCATCCCGTGAGGGGGAATAGGCGAGTGTCAAGCCAGGAAGTCGAAGCGAAGCGCGGATTGCCCACCTGGGTCATCCTGCTCTTGTGCCTCACGACGGTCGTCCTGGGGGCCGGGCTGACGAAGCTCCTGGGACTGTCTGGCGACCTGCCCCCGTCCGTGCAGAATCTCGGTATGCTCATTGTCGCCATAGAGGCCGTGGCGTACGGTGTCATCGGCGTGCTGCTTGGGGCGCGGCGCCTCATGCTCGTGCTATTCGCCGCTGGATTTGGCGTGCTATGTCACGCGGCCATGGCCGGCGGCGGCGCGCTGCTGCTTCCCGGGGCCGGAGGCGACTTTGTCTCCAGTGCCCAGTCCGCGTGGCTTGGCGATGGCGTCCTGCTTGTTGTGCATGGCGCACTGGTGCTGCTCTGCCTGGCCTTTGTACGGCCGATGATTGGCGAGCCCCCCGCCGTGTCGGCGGCGGAGGAGTACGAGGCGCCTCGGCCCGATGTCGCCGAGTCGTTGGCCGAGTTCCAGACATCCGCGGCCGCGGAGTCAGACGCGAGCCGCGAGGAGCTGGTCCGCGAGCTCATGGAACCGGCGGCCGACCAGCCCGAGACGGCCGCTGTGGGCCAGCCTGACGAGGAAGCGCCGATGACGTACGTCCCCGAGGAGCCAACGTACGCCGGACAGCCGCCGGCCCCGGCCGAGGAGACGCCCGCGGCGACCGACGAGACAACGATCCACGTCGAGGAGACATGGCAGCCTGCCGCGGCTGAAGCCGCCGATGAGCTGGTGACACCGTTCACGGCGCCTGAGACTGCTGCGGATGAGGCGCCCGAGGCGGCCGGCGCCCCGGCTCTGGGAGAGTTCCCCATCACACCATCGGCCCCGGTCGAGGCGCCCACACAGGAGGCGGCGGCGGCCGAGGAGGGGCCGCTGTTCTCCTTCGAGATGCAGTCTGATGTGGCGGCGCCCGAAGCACAGGATGCGCCGGCGGAGCAGCCGGAAGAACCCGGACCCGTCCTGCGCTTCACGCCCGAGGGTGTCGAGCAAATCGCTTCGCCGGAGGAGCCTGCGCTCGACGAGCCGACTCCGCCCGAGCCCATCGTGGCCGAGGAGCCCTCGCCAGAGCCGCCGGCGCTCGAAGCTCCGCTCGCCGAGGGGCACGCCCGGGGGGAGGCAGCGGCGACGCCGGCAGGGGCTCCCCCCGGACAAGTCGCCGTGTCGGCTGACGCCGTGCTGGCGCAGTTCCCCGAGGGGGCCCTCAATCTGACGCCAGACCAACTCGAGCAGTACTTCGCCGAGAGGCCATTCGCCGTGCCGCTCGACGTTGTGTTGCCCCAGCTCGCGGAGGGCGAGATTCGCATCCCGGCACGGGTCATCGTCGAGCAGCTCCCGCCGGACGCTCTCGCAGTCTCCGAGGTGGAGTTGGACGCGGCGCTCGCAGACGGCATGGAGCTCCCACTGGAGGAGGTCGTGCCGCAGATCCCGGCCGAGCATCTGGCCGTGCCGGCCACATGCGGGGCGCCACCCGAGGTGCCGGACGAGGACATATTCAAGGTGCCGGACCACGAGGGCTTCGAAGCCGTCATCACGGCGGGCGCGGAGGCGCCGGCCGAGGAGCTTGCCGATGGGGCGCCGGCAGAGACTGCTGACGCCGGGCCGTCCGAGGCCGCGCGGGAGCCCGTGGCGTCTGTCGCACCGGACGAGAGCATCAGCGTTGATGCCGAGGCCGTGCTCTCGCAACTCCCGGCGGAGGCATTCGCCAGTTCGCCCGAGGAGGTACAGAGCCGGCTGCCCGAGCCCGTGTTCCAGATTCCGGCCGGTACCGTCGTCCCGCAGCTCAGCAGTGGCCAGGTAATCGTTTCGATGTCGGTGATTGCCTCGCAACTGCCTACAGGGGCGCTTCTGATGTCGCCCGACGAGATCGACGAGAGTCTGCCCGCCGGTGGGATCGAGCTGCCCTTGGCCGAAGTTGTCGCACAGGCCGGGATGCACATCGGAGTGGCGCACGAGCAGGAGCCGGCGCCGGTGATCGACGACCAGCCGCTGTTCACTCCGGCAGGCGAAGAGGCCCTGGCGCCGAGCGCCGACGAGCCGGCAGAGACCGTTGCCGCCGAGGCATCTGTCGAAGACGAGACCGCGGAGCCTGGCGAGCCGGCGCCGGTGGATGCGGAGGCACTGCCTGTGTGGGAGCCCGAGCCGGCCGCTGAGGAGGAGGAGGAGGAGGAGGCCGTTGAGCCCGACGTGGCGACTGAGGGCGAGCCAGTCGAAGTCGCGGCTGAGGCGTGGGGCGAGCCCGCGCCGGTGGAAGTCGCGTCGCCGGAGCCGATCGAAGCTGAGCCAGACGAGCCGGTGAGCGTCGAGGAGATTGCCGCGCCGTCGCAGGAGGAGATGGACGAGGAAGTGGCGCCGGAGCCGGCTGTTGACATACCGGTGGCGGAGGAGCCAGTCGCTGAGGCTGTGTCTGCGATCGAGGAGGTCGCTCCTGTGCCGGAGCCCGAGGCACAGGAGCCTGCCGTCGAGCCCGTCGCCGCCGCGGAGGCGACGGATGAGGTCGGGGCCGCAATCGCGGCGAGCGCGCAACAGCTCGCCGCGCCGCAGACAGATTGGTGTGTGTTGCCCGACGGCTGCTATCTGGCGAGCGCCCTCGCGGCCGGCGCGGAGATGGACGACGCGCGCGAGGCGGCCGCCGCAGTCCTCACCGCGGGACGCGAGCTCTGCGACGCCTCGGAGCGCGGGGCGCTGAACGCAGTGTTGGCGACGACCGGAACGGGCTCGGCCGCTCTGGGCTGGGCAGTGACGCCGGGTGGCGCTCGCGTAGCCTGCCAGTTGGTCGGTGCCGGGACGAGCAGCCCGGGGAAGGTCGGCGCCGCGGCCCACAAGCTCATGGCGGCCCTGCAGGGGATGGAGCTGTCGGGCGGAGAGCCGTCCGATGCATCCATGGACGTCTCGGAGCAGTGGGCTCCCTTTGAGGGGGATGGGAACGGCGCCGAAGAGGCCGAGAAGGCGGCGTCTGCCGTGAAGCTCGCCGGCCTGGCCAGCCAGCTCTTCGTGCGCGGCGATGGGCCACGGATGATCCTGCTCGGTCCTCAGGCTCTCCTGGCCGACCCCTGCGTGTCGGCGGCGGGGACGTTGCTGGAGAGGGTCGCGAATTATGTCGCATCAATTGGCCTCGGGGAAGTGGAAAAAGTAATCGTAGAGGGTGACACAGGCGCAGCGGCACTCGTGCCGGCGCAGAATGGGAAGCCGGCGCTGGTGCTCCTGGCGCCCGGAAGCGTCAAGGCAGGTATGGCCAGCGTCCAGATCGCCAAAGCCGCAGCAGCTCTCGGGGGGTAGCGGGCCCCCGGACGCCTAACCCAGTCTCCGGGAGCGTGGGCAGTGCGACGCGAACAGCATTGGATCGCAGCACTCGCCATCGGGCAATTCGGCCTCGCCATCGCCGTGTTCGGCATGGCGCTGGTGCGAGGGGATAGTGGCACCTCTCTCACAAGTGCTAACGGGTGGCCTTCGGTCCCGCTGTCGGGGATTTGTGTGCTGGCGGGCGCCATGCTCATCGGGGCAGCGGCGGGGGCGCTTGCCGTAGCCAAGGTGCAGGGCGCTGCGGCGGCCATGAACGGCCAAGCGTCTGAGGGCGCGGTGGCGCTCCGAGCGGCGGGGTTGTACCGGCTGACGGAGGACGCCGAGGTGACGCAGCTTGCCGATATGCCCGGCGGCGATCCGTTCCGGGAGCTACTGCGTCCGAGTGTGCAGATCGACGCGGTCCGCGCCGCTGCATTCTCGACACGTGATGGTCTGACGCTGAGCGCACGTCTTCCGCACGGGTTGGACGTTGATCGGCTCAGCGCCATGGCGCCCACGCTGCTGGCTGCAGCACCGGAGTGGCTGCCGAACGGCGATGGCCTGGGCGCCGAAGGAGACGTGAGCATCCGGAAGCGAGGCCACTCGCTCGTCGTCCTGGCCCGAGACCAGATTCTGCTCTCGGCGATGTTGGACGAGACGGCCGAGGGAAGCGGAGCTGCGCGGGCCTGGCTCGAGGCAACGGCTGCCGCGGGGGCAATGCTCTGGAGGGCACGCTACGGGACGTCGAACCAGAGGTCCGCAACACTATCGTAGCACATACGACGCTGACGAGCCGGCACAGGGAGACACCACAATGCGGACGATTCTGAGGAACCTGACGAGGGTCTCCGGAGTCCAGGGCACTGTGCTCGTGGACCGCGACGGCATGGTGATACTCTCTGACCTGGAAGCCGATGTGGAGGACGAGCGGGTCGGCGCGATGGCCGCCTCGATCGTGGCCACTGTGGAAGATTCGCTGCAGAAGGTCCACAGGGGGCCATTGATCCATCTGCAGATGGACGCGGAGGAGGGCAAGATCCTCGTTCAGGAGGCAGGCAAGGCGCTCTTGGTCGTATTGACCGAGAAGGCTGTCAACATCGGACTGATCCGTCTGGAGATGAAGACGGCTGCCGGCGAGCTCAGACAGCAGCAAGATGCGCGGGTGTCGGTTGAGACGGCCTGACCTCGGCAGAGGCGACGCAGCAGCAAAGCGCGAGGAGACGGCAACACATGGCTTCAATCAACTATGCGCAGCGGGAGATATCGTGCAAGATCGTGTACTACGGTTGCGCGATGTGCGGCAAGACCACCAACTTGCAGTACGTGCACGAGAAGATTCCGGCTCAGGACAAGGGCAACCTGGTGTCGCTGGCCACCGAGACTGACCGGACGCTGTTCTTCGACTTCCTGCCGCTGGAAGTCACGACCATCGGCGGCTTCAACACGAAGTTCCAGCTCTACACCGTGCCCGGGCAGGTGTTCTACAACGCCACTCGCAAGCTGGTGCTCCGCGGCGTGGACGGTATAGTGTTCGTTGTGGATTCGCAGTGGGATCGGATGAAAGACAACGTGGAGAGCTTCCGCAACCTGAAGGAGAATCTCGGCGACTACAACTACGACCTGCGCCAGATACCCTACGTGCTTCAGTACAACAAGCGCGATCTGGCGAATACTGCGACGCCCAACTACCTGGAGTTCCTCCTGAACAACAACGATCAGCGGCAGCTCTCTTTCCAGTCGATCGCCACGGAGGGACCGGGCGTGTTCGAGACGCTGAACGGCATCTGCAAGCTGGTGCTGAAGTCGCTCAGCGAGAAGCACGGTGAGTAGCAGGGCGGCGTGCCGCCCAGGACACCCATGGCTGCTCGGCGACGCCGCCGGCAGTGGGCCGAGGCGGCCACAGCCATGGGCTGAGTGCGAGGAGGGTCCGCGCATTGAATGGCGATGACTTCGTGATCTACGAGGAGGATATGGAGGCCATTCAAGAGGAGCTCGGACATTACCTGCGGGAGTCCGAGGCGACCTGCGCTCTGCTCGTGCACAAGAGCGGCCAGCTCGTGGCCAGGCGTGGCTTCACGCAACGGCTCGACACCACGTCCCTGGCCGCGCTGGCGGCCGGCGCTTTCGCCTCGACGAAGGAGATCGCCCGGCTCATTGGCGAGCCGGAGTTCAGCGTGCTCTTCCACGAGGGCAGACATGAGCATATTCACGTCTCGCTGGCTGGCGAGCACGCCATCATGGTGACGCTCTTTGACGATCGCACGACAATCGGGATGATTCGGCTGTTTGCCGCCGAGACGACACCGCGCTTGGACGCGATCTTCCACCGTGCGTCGCAGCGCCAGGTATCGGGCTCGGACGCAGTCTCCGGTCTGGGCGAGGAGGATGTCTTCGGCTCAGGCTCTGGTGAGGCCGACGCCGTGACCGGGCGACGGCCTCGCCTGGCCAACCGACATCGGCCGCGCCGGCATGGAGTGGGAAGCAAATGGCTCTAACGGGGAGCCTACGAGAAGTGGAGCTGGCCGACGTGTTCCAGCTCATCTCGATGGCCCGTAAGACTGGGATCCTGACGATCGCGAGTCCACAGGAGCGCGCACGCTTGTACTTCCAGGACGGGCGGCCGGTGCATGCGACGTGCGACGCCGGCACGGGCGAGGAGGCTGTGTACAATCTCCTGGCACGCTCCGAGGGGGACTTCAGCTTCGAGCCCACGGCCGTCGACTGCCCCGTGACCATAAGGGCGGACATGCAGACACTCATGCTCGAGGGCATGCGCCGCGTGGATCACATCCAGCTGCTCAAGGGCGATCTGCCGGCCGGTGATGCGGTACTGCGGATTGCACCTGAAGCGCCCGAGGCTGAGCCCGAGGGTGGCGAGCAGGCCGAAATCGGCGAGCCAGAGCGTACCCTTCTTGCGCTGGTGGATGGGAGACGGAGCGTGGCGGAACTCGTGCGGGCAAGCGGACTGCCCGAGATCAACGCGCACGAAGCACTGCATCGGCTCATCTCTCAGAAGCGCGTTGTCGAGTGGGACCCGGGGACGCCCGAGGCCGCCCGAGAGTCGGCACTGGGGAGTCCCCAGGCGGTAGGCATTGCTGGCGAGCGCTCGATGCCGTCTGCCGAGGACATCGAGCGTCTCATACAGCGCATCGCATCTCTGTGATTGGGGTGCTCGGATGACGTGCGTACGATTGATGATCGTTGGCACGCGCGCGGAGCAGTTGGCGCGGCTCGGGCGGTCCATGGACGACATACTCATCGCTCCCTGCGCCGGCCCCGATGATGGCGAGCGGGCCGAGCCCGGCGGAAGGCTCATCCAGTTCGGCCGAGTCGCCGTGGACAATGCCCTCGCCCTGCACCTGTACGTCGTCTCGGGCCATCGTCGCTTCTCCTTCATGTGGAGCGTGTTGGGGCGCGACATGATGGGATGCCTGGTTCTGGCTGAGCCGGCGAACGAGGAGGCCATGGCGAACGCGCGCGACGTGCTCGACGCCGTCCGTGCATGTGGCCTCCAATCCGTCGTCGTGGGCGCCGGCGGCGACGCTGAACTCCTGGAGCAGATGGTCCAAAGCCTGCGACTGACAGCGGGCGTACCCGTGATACCGTGTGACGCCGGCGATCGTGTCAGCGTGAGGCAGGCTCTGTGCGCTGTGCTGCGGGAGATGCGGGGGGATCGGGCGCCCACGCCTGCAGTCGCGGGGCAGGACGCAGTCTCGGCGGCTGCTGGCGTCGCGTGAAGCTGCCGAAGCACGGAGGCGAGTGAGAATGGCGCCAAGCCTACTGTCGCAACTGCTCGGGATGCAGAAGGTCCTTGCCGTCGACATTGGCAGTCACAGCATCAAGGCTGTCGAGGCGATGGCTCGGAAGGAGCAGACCGAAATCACCGCGCTGGGCAGTGTGCTCACTCCGCCCGGGGCGATGGAGAACGGCGTCGTTGTAGACCGAGCGGCGGTGGCCGGCGCCATCACCGACCTCGTTCACAGCATAGGGGCCGATGCCACCGTCGCCGCCGCCACGGCCACGGATCCATCCCTGGTGGCGACGCGCATCCAGATGCCGCGGTCGCTGCAGAAGAGCCTTCACAAATCGATCCGCTTCGAGGCGCGCAAGCACATACCCTTCGACATCGACCAGAGCCTCGTCGAGTGCCAGGTGCTCGATCCCGATGATCGGGACAGCGACCAGATGACCGTCCTGCTGGTGGCGGTGCGCAGCGAGGTGGTGACCAGCCGCGTCGAGACGCTGGAGATGGCTCGGCTGGACACCGTCTACGTTGATGTCGAGCAATTCGCCTCCATGCGCGCCTGCGTATATGCGAGCCAGGATCCCCGCGTGTTCCAGGAGACCTTGGCGCTCATCAGGATAGGGTCGAGCTTCACGGAGATGGCCATGCTCCGCGAGGGGGCCTTCGTTTTCCCGCGCATCATCCCCATCGCGGGCGCCACTATCGATCGGGCCATCGCCTCCGCCATGAACATCGACCAGAACGAGGCCCGGGAGCTCAAAGAGCAGCGGTCCGCGGCGTGCAGACGTGACGACATGGCATCGCTGGGCGACCAGGAGAGACAGGTGAGCCAGATTGCGGCCCCGGCGCTGGAGGAGATCACACGCGACATCCAGCGATCATTCGTCTTCCTGGCAACGCAGTTGTCCATGGATCCTTCCACGTCCGTGGTTGACCGCGTGCTGCTCAGCGGCGGAACTGCTGCCATGCGTAACGTGGGCCCCTATCTGGAGGATCAGCTTGGCGTGCCGGTCCAGGTGCCCAACGTGTTCACCGATGCCGCTATCACGATGCGCGATGTGGACCCGGAGTACGCCGCCGCGTTTGCGCCGGCAATGTCGGCTGCCGTCGGACTGGCGTTGCGCGACGCCATCAGGTCCGGACGATACCCGGTGGCCGGTGTGCCCGCAAGGCATCCTGCGCTGCAGGCGGCTGAGCCCGCATGAGGCCGCCCGTGCGGCGACTTGCCGCTGGATCGGCGGCAACGTGTTGCAGAGATGGTGACCGGGAGTTGAGACGCCATGATAGACATCAACCTAGTAGCCGAGCGACAGCGGCAGCGACGCACCAGCGAGCGATTCGCACGCGCCTCCCTGATCATCGTGATGGTCTTCCTGGTGGCCACCGTTGCCGTATTCACCGTCGCGCAGGTGACGCTGAGCAAACGTCGGGCGGATTACCGAAAGCTGGAGAACGAAGTTGCCACATGGCAGGAGCAGAAGAAAGATGTCGATGCGCTCAGGGAGCAACTCGAGGCAAAGGAGCCGCTCGTCCAGCTCCTGAACGAGGCGCGCGACAGTGAGAGGCTCTGGTGTGCGGTGCTCCGAGACGTCAGCCTGGCCGTTCCCGAGGGCGTAGCGCTCCGAAGCGTGGTGTCGTCGTCAACCATCAGGCTGCACATCAAGCCCGAGGGCGCGACCACGCCGCAGCCGGCCCAGCGCGGCGTGACCGTGGACGGCTCTGCCTTGCAGTGGGAGCACATCGGCCAGTTCATGACCAATCTGCAGAGCATGCCCTGCTTCTCCGAGACGTGGCTGACTGCCACGTCCCTGCAGCAGGCCGCGCCGGGAGAGCGGGGCGTATATCGCTTCGAAATCATCGCCATACTCGCCGGCGCAGAGCAAGGGGCTGATGCGGCATGACCTCGGGCAGCTTCGCCAACAGGGCCTTCTGGGTGCTGGCCAGCATCGCGCTCGCACTGCTGGTTCTGTTCCTTGTCGTCTTCGTGAACTGGATGAATGGCTTGCACTCACTTCGCGCGGCGGAGGTCGATGCGCGGGCGCGTCTCGCCGAACTCAAGAACGCCGTTACCGGCGTGAACACAGAGGACCTTCAAGCACAGAGCGACAGCCTGGACACTGTCCTGTCGGTGCTCGAGCTCGATCTGCCGCAGAGGGCATACGTGCCCACACTGCTGCGGCAGGTGGAGACCAAGGCGCTGCTGACGGGCAACACTCATGCCGAGGCCCGGCTTGGCGAGCTGCACACGGGCAAGGTCATCACGCGCCCCGGCGCTCCGGCCCCGGGCGTGGCCGAGGGCGCTCAGCCCATCGGGCAGCGGTACGACGAACAGGAGCTCATGCTACGCTTCCGAGGCAGCTACCAGAGCGCATTCCGGCTCCTCAAGGAGATGGGGGCGCCCACCAGCAGGAAGATGAAGATGCTGTTCGTCAAGGACATCAGCATCCAGAGACGCGGGAACGCGCTGCGGCCCGATGGCGGGGCCGAGGCCGAGATCGACTTCGACGTGACTGCCTTCATCCTTGAGCCCGCAGGGGGCTTTCCGGGTCGGGTCGTGGCGCGAGTCCACGACTGACAGCCCTACATCCGCTCCCGTGGTATGCGGACCCAGGTCGCTCACGGTGGGAGTGCAGCGAAGCGATGGATAAGAAGAAGAAATGGCAGCTTCCCGTGCTTATCGTGGGAGCCGTACTCCTTGCGTACTTCGGATTCCAGACAATCAACACCTTCCGTGCTGCTGGCGGCAAGCCCACTACGAAGGTGGCTGCGAAGCCGGCGGACCACGTGAAGGAGCGTCTGCCAGTGTCTGAGGAGACCCCGGGGACAGTGTCTCCCGCCCCGGTCGCACCGGCTCCTGCCGCGTCCGGTGATACGACGCCGTCAGAGCAGTTGGCAGCCATCGAGCTGCCGGGCGGCGACATCCTCCGGCCACTGAACAGCGGCGGCGCAACGGGCACCGGGACGATGCCCGGAACGCCGGCAGCACCGCCGTCGGTCTTCGACACACCGGAGATCCCTCCGGCGACCCTCGTTGGGGCCCCCGGGCCATCTGGGGCTCCTGCCACGTCGGCAGGCGGTGCGACGAGCCGGGTGAGGAAGCGCGGGTCGGGCTTCCCCATCATCCTGCCCGAGCGAGCGGAAACGGAAGACTCGTACCGATGCGTCGGCACCATCACCGGACAGCGCCGGATTGCCATTCTCACGGATCTGTCCGCGTCCGATGGCCCCGCGACACTGTTTGTGGCCGAAGGAGAGCGGATACCAGGAGCAAAGCGTCTTGTCGTGGCCAGGGTCGAGCCCGGCAGTGTCACCATCAAGACGGATGTTGCCTCCACTACCCTTGAGGTCGAGCCTGAGACGACACAAGCAGGCGACACAGGCGTACCAGGCCCCGCGGGCGGCGCCTTCCCTTGGCGCTAGCTAGCCGCGGGCCGAGGCCGCAGCACCGTTGCAGCACAGATCGCAGTTCGGGTCACAGTCAAGGGGGACTAGTCGATGCGAGCAGGCAAAGCTAGCCGCAAGCACAGGCGTGGGCGGACATCGCTCCCGACGGGCGTTCTCGCCTGGACGGGCGTCGTCGCCCTGATCTGCGTCGGCGCTGCGGCCTTCGCGGCCGCGCTGCCCGGCGAGCCCGTGCGCGCCCTCCGCGGGCTGACGGTGTCGCACGACCAGGGACAAGTGCTGGTCAGGATCGACGTGGACACGCCCGTACGCCACGAAGCAGCAATGCTGTCGGATCCAATACGGTATGTCCTCGACCTGTACGGTGTGGGGGCGAGTGGCCGGCCGCCGTCCGACTTCAGCGTCGACTACGGCCCCGTGCGCGATGTGGAGGTCGTCCGCGATCCCGCGGATGCACACCATGTGCGCGTCGTGGTGGCTCTGCGGGAGCCGACATCGTGCAACGCCGGCCGCGCGGCCGACGGCCGCGGCATGGTCATCGTCGTAGGCGGCCGCGGCCTGGGCGCCCTTGCTGCGGCGCCCGACCGACCCTCTGTCGGCGGCCCCCGGCTGGCTCTCCCCACGGCGGGCCTCACCGGCTCGCTGTGGCACGGGTTCCTCAGAGCCGTGCGGGCCGACCCGGCAGCTCTACCTGCGGTCGAGACGCCTTCGGTGGCGCCCGCAACGCATCTCACGGCCTCTGCCACGACCGAGGTCGCCGTCGAGCTCGAGCCAGTCACATCATCGGCCGACGGTGCCATCGCGCCCGCGCTGGCCGAGCAGACGGCCGCCCTGAAGCTCCCCGTCGTCGGCGCCCGCACAGCCGACGTCAAGGCTTCACGGCCCACAATGCGGCTCGTGGCCGCGGTGGCGCCGGGACACGGCAGCGTGGTCACTCCCGCGTCGTGTGTGCCTCTGATGAGCGCTACGCCGCGGCTGCCGCGCAGAGCGATACTCACCGACACTCCCGGGCGCACGATGCTTGCCAGCCTGCCGACCATCAGGCTCCCGAGCATAGTGCGTCCTACGGCGGTGCCTGTACCCGCCATCGCGCCGACGCCGCGCGCGGCTATTACCTCGGTGTGGCAGGCCCCGGCGCCCCATGGCTTCGAGCTCCACATCGAGACCAGCGCGAACGTGGACTTCCACACCGAGCGTCTGAACAACCCGCGGCGCTATGTGCTCCATCTGCCGGGCACGGAGCTGACCCCGGACTGCGACCGGGAGCTGCAGGTGGCAGGGGGCGTAGTGGAGCGCGTCCAGCTCGTGCCCAGTGATCAGGAGACGACCGTCAGCCTCGAGCTTGCGGGGCCGGCCTCGTGCACCTCGTACCGTCTCCCGGGCAAGAGCACGCTCGTGGCTGCCGTGGCGCCCAGCGAGGTCGCCAGGATGGCGCAGGCGCCGGCCGGTGCACGCGGTCCTGCGGCAGGCCAACTCGACTTGATCGAGCTGCACTTCTACGAGGCGGACATTGCGGCCGTGCTCGTTGCGCTCGGCAAGTACTCTGAGAAGAGCATTGTCGCCAGCAGCAGTGTACAGGGCACAATAACTGTTGACCTCTCGGGCGTAACGTTCGAGACGGCCCTCGACATTGTCACCAAGCTGCAGGGCTACGATCAGGTGCTGCTTGGCGAGCGCACGTATGTCGTGGGCACCGCGGAGGAGCTCGCGAAGCTCGTTCCGCCGGAGGAGGCCATCGCCGAGCGCGGGCGGGTGATCACCTACGAGTGCGAGTATGCCACGCCCAGCGCCATCTCCGAGTTCTTCAACCAGCTTGCCGACGACCTCGGGATCGAGGTCAGTCCGGCACTCGAGCTCAACATGGTCATCTTCAAGGGCGTCAAAGACGATGCAATCGAGGCCCAGATCCGCGAGCAGTTGGCCCTGGTGGACACGGAGCAGCCGCCCATCACGACACTCTACACACTCGAGTTCCTGCGGCCCGACGCGGCCAAGGCGGCCCTGGAGAACTTCGTGCCGGATGTCACTGTGGCCACTGCTGGCCCTGATGTGCCCTTGCAGGTGATCCAGATCCGTGGCTCTCCGGACGCGATCGCCCAGGCCGAGACAGTGCTCCAGAAGGTAGATGTGGAGCCGGTGGTTGAGCCACTGCCGCCGGAGGCCCTTGCGACGGAGATCGTCCTCATCGACCACGCGAATCCCACGCAGCTACAGACGACGACGCAGACATTGATGCCGAACGTCGAGATCATCCTACACAGCGGAGCAGCCGAGGAGTCGGAGCTCCAGATGGAGGGCCTCCGAGATGCCGGCATCATGTACAGCACCGGGACGCTTGTGGTGCGGGGCGAGCAGAGCGCGGTGGATGCTGCTGTCCGGTTCATCAAGTCGCTCGATGTCCCGCTCCCGCGCGTGCAGATCAGCGCGAGCATCGTCGAGGTCAGCTACACGAGGAACGCCACGGTAGGCCTGATCTGGAGCCTTCCCGGCATCGTCTTTCGGGAAGCGACGGCTGTGGATGGCTGGCGGTTCGGCAAGTTCATCCGCGACCCGTTGACCTTCAGCTCCATCCTCACGGCCGTGGATACCAAGGCGCGAACGCGCATCCTCTCGAATCCGAAGATCGTTGTGGAGAGCACCAAGAGGGGCTCGATCCTCGTCGGTGAGATCATACCGTTCGAGACGAGCGTTCCCGGCGAGGGCACCGTGACCCGTAGCCTCAACTTCCAGGAAGTGGGCCTCGGCGTGGACTTCACCCCGGTGGTGAAGTCGGACGGCAACATCCAGATGTACCTGAGGCCCCACGTGAGCAACTTCGGCGAGTTCACGCCGTCCGGGTTCCCACGTATCAGCACCCGGGAAACGGAGACGATCCTGTCGGCCAGGGACGGCGACACCATCATCATAGGTGGTCTGCTGCAGGAGCAGGATATCATCACGAAGTCCGGCATCCCGTTCCTACAGGATTTCCCGCTCGTTGGGGAGCTGTTCAGGCAACGCACCAAGTCGCGACAGAAGACCGAGATCGTCATCATGGCAACGGTCGAGCTATTGGCACCAGGTGCTCCTGCTTCCGGCGGATAGGCGCGGCCACCGCGCCCGCTTGCGCTTGAGGGATCGGCCGGATGTGAGACAGTGATTGCCAATGCTCAAATCTCAACTTATCGGTCAGATACTCGTTGACAACACGTCCCTGACGCAAGAGCAGCTCGAAGAGGCACTACGCATCAGCGAAGAGACCAGTGAGTTCATTGGCCAGATTCTGGTCAATATGGGCTACATCACGGAGAAGGAGAACGCCATCTGCCTCGGCATGCAGTTCGGCGTCCCCTTCGTGGACCTCGCCGATGTAGATGTAGACGACGACGCTGCACATTTGCTGCCAGAGACCCTGATGCGGAAGCACAAGTGCATCCCCATCGCCCGCAACGGCGGCAGGCTCACGATGGCGATGGTGGACCCCAACAACATCGTCGCCATCGATCAGATCCGCCTGGCCACAAGCTACGAGTACGAGCTGGAGCCGGTGATAGCTACCGAGGACGACATCATGGCAGCTGTCAGCCGGCTCGCGACGACTCAGGGGCGTGTCTCCGAGGCCCTGCAGAGCGTGCTCGACGAAATGCCCGAGGAGCAGGTGGCAGTCGCCGAGCAGACCGGGGAGGACGACGACGAGGAGATATCCCTCGACGAGTCCGACTTCATGGCGGGCGAATCGCCCGTCGTCAAGTTGGTGAATATGGTCATCAGCCGCGCCATCAGGCAAGAGGCCAGCGACATCCACATCCAGCCAGAGCCGGACCAGGTGCGAATCCGGTATCGGGTGGACGGGCTCCTCCGCGACGAAATGACCGTGCCCCGCTGGGCCGTTCCGTACTTGACTTCCAGAGTCAAGATCATGTCCGGGATGAAGATCGACGAGAAGCGCGCACCCCAGGGGGGACGGATCGGCCTCACTGTCGGAGGGCGCGACTATGACTTCCGTGCATCCACGCTGCCGGGGCAGTTCGGCGAGAAGATCGTGCTCCGTATACTGGACAAGACCAGCATCGCGGTGGGTTTGAACAAGCTGGGCTTCTCGCACGATATGCAGGGGGATTTCGAGGGCCTCATCACCAGACCACACGGCATCATCCTCGTTACCGGCCCGACTGGGAGCGGCAAGTCCACCACGCTCTACTCGGCCCTGCAGAAGATCAACACGGCCGAAAAAAACATTCTCACAGTCGAAGATCCTGTGGAATACGAAGTAGGAGGACTGACGCAGTCACAGGTCAATGAGCGCGCCGGCATGACGTTCGCTACCATCCTCCGTGAGATGCTACGACAGGACCCAGACGTGATCATGGTCGGAGAGATCCGGGATACCGACACGGCAAAGATCGCTACCGAGGCAGCACTGACGGGCCACTTGGTGCTCAGTACGCTGCACACCAACGACTCCCCCGGT
>JASFTE010000025.1:0-17506 GCA_050114035.1 Armatimonadota bacterium
GAGGCAGGACACTAGAGCAACGGCCGACGCCAGCGGGGCGTGGGGGCTGCAGAGTGAGGACCGAGAACCGTCCAGAGAAGGACATGTCCGAGGATGGCGGCAGACGCGGCGTTCTGGCTGCATGCGACCTCCCGGCGTGGGCGACCGGGACGGGGCCGTGGGCCGATATCGTCGTCTCGACGCGAGCGGCCGTGTCGCGCAACCTCGCAGGGCTGAACTTCCCGCACCGGGCGGGCGTTGCGACGAAACAGCGAGTGCTGGAGGCAGTCATCGAGGCGGCGCAGGCCGCGGGGAGGCACCTGAGCACGGCTCTGCGGCCATATCTGGCCACGGAGGTCTCCGAGGTCGAGCGCCAAGCCCTTTGGGAGGCTTACCAGGTCCACCTTGACAGAACGCCGAGCCCGGATCATTCGGCGCTGATACTCAGCGAGGACCGACGCCTCTGTGCTGTCGTGAATGGGGAGGATCACGTCCGCTTCACGTGCTTGCTGTCCGGACTGAGCACACAGAACGCGTGCGAGACGGCGGCGGCCGTCGCGGATGCATTCGGGGAGTGCCTCGAATACGCGCGGCATCGGAGCCTCGGCCACCTGACGGCCCGGCCCGCGCTGGTCGGGACAGGGATGCGCGTATCGCTGCTGGCGCATCTGGCCGCGCTGCAGAAGCTGGGCCGGCTCCCGGAGGCCCTGCGGAGCGCTGCAGATGTGGGGACGGCAACTACGAGCCTACTGCCCGCGGCCGGGCACTCCCACGGCGGGCTGGTGGAGTTGTCGAACCGGCGCACGGCCGGCGTGGATGCCGCTGAGGTTGCCGCGAGCCTGGAGGAGACGACGCGACATCTGGTGACGTTCGAGCAGCAGTCGCGCGACCTTCTCATGCGGGAGCGCCGCCAGGAGATGGTGGACGAGACGTGGCGGGCGCTCGCAACACTGCGACACGCCCGGCTCCTGTCGTCCGCCGAGGCACTGGCGCACCTGTCCACACTGCGCCTTGGTGCGGGGCTCGGGATAGTGCGTGGCCTCGACGCCCGGGCCATCAACCGGCTGAGTCTGCTGGCAGCGCCGGGCCTGCTGCAGACACGAGTCGGTCGAGCGCTGCCTGAGAGCGAGAGGCGGTCGCTGCGGGCTAAGATCGTGCGGGCGTCCCTGAAGCCCAAGAGCACCTGACAGAACCGCGGCCAGGCTGCCTCGGCTCTCCTTGGCCCGGCGAGGTCCCCGAGGCGACAGCGCGCACGGCGAGGGGTGTTGACGTGGAACTGTGGGAGCGGTTCAGTGGGTATGCCAGACGCGCGGTCCTGCTCGCCCACGACGAGGCGATGCAGGCGAAGCAGCAGCGGATCGGCACAGAGCATATGCTGTTGGGCATCCTGCGTCTGGGCGAGGGAAGCGCCGTAGACGTCCTGCGCGGTCTCGATGTGGCTCTGGATTCGCTTCGGGGCGAGATCTGCAGGCAGACCCAGGACGCGGCCGAGCGAGAGCCTACGAGCGAGATCGCGTTCACTGCCGACGCGCAAAAGGTGCTGCAGCACGCCTACAACGAAGCCAAGAACATGGGGCAGACCTACATCGGCACCGAGCATCTCCTCGTCGGGCTGGTGCGGCAGGAGCCGGGGCTGGCCCATCGAGTGCTGGAGCGACACGGAGTTGACCTGCGCACGTGCCGCCAGGCGATCCAGAACCACGCAACGGCGCCAGAGGGGAAGCCGGAGAAGGCCAAGAAGCGGGACGACTTGGCGGCCGGGCTGACCGATCTACGGCGTGGCGTGGACCGACTGGAGCGGGGGCTCCGAGGCCTGGAAACGGAGCGGACGGCGCGGGAGGAGTTCGGGCGAGCCGTGACGGAGCTCGCACAGGAGGGCAACCTGGACGCGCTCGTCCTGGTGATAGGTCGCGAGGGTCTGGAGTCGTGCCTGAGCACAAAACCACGGCATTTGCGGGAGCTAATTGCGTACGTCAAGCGTCTACTAGAAGAGGAAGGCGAGCGACGGGAGGCGGATGAGCAGAGGAGAGACGGCGAGCCGCAGGAGGACGCGCCGAAGTGACGCCGGGGAGGTACCGTCGGTTAGGAGATGTGGGGGCGCCCCGAGTGTGGTATAGGGCACTGTGATGTCCGACACTGGCCTATTGGGGTCGTTGGTTGTTTAGAGTACGGAGGGCGGGGGAAAGGCTAAGCGTGAGAGGCTGGCGGAGGAGCCGCCGCGCGCGATAGGGCGGCTCAAGCGGTACCCTATCTGATTCAGGAGGCCGTTCACTATGGAATTGTGGGAACGGTTCAGCGGCCATGCACGGCGCGCTGTTCTGCTTGCCCATGATGAGACCCAGCGCGCGAAGATCCAGCGGATTGGCACCGAGCATCTCCTGCTCGGGCTGTTGCGCCTGGGTGAGGGGATGGCTGTTGACATTCTCCACACGCTGGACGTAGACCTGGATTGGCTTCGGGGCGAGCTGCGCCGGCAACTCGACCTCGGCAGCGTGCAAGAGCCCACCAGCGAGATAGCCTTCACGCCCGAGGCGCAGAAGGTGCTGCAGCACGCCTA
Organism: Armatimonadota bacterium; assembly: GCA_050114035.1. Lineage (GTDB taxonomy): Bacteria > Armatimonadota > Zipacnadia > JAUWAU01 > JAUWAU01 > JAUWAU01. Next base: position 2,537 of record JASFTE010000025.1, read on the forward strand.
CAACGAAGCCAAGAACATGGGGCAGGCCTACATCGGCACCGAGCACCTCCTCATCGGGCTCGTGCGGGAGAACCGGGGGGCCGCCTACCGTATACTGAAGCGGTGTGGCGTTGACCTGGGCAAGTGCCGCCAGGCCGTGCAGCGCCACGCGGCCTCAACCACGTCCGGGCGGGGAGAACGCGGCAAGTCCAAGACACCGACGCTGGATCACTTCAGCCGCGATCTGACCCAACTCGCCCGCGAAGACCGTCTCGATCCGCTCATCGGCCGAGAGAACGAGCTCGAGCGGCTCATCCAGATCCTCAGCCGTCGCACCAAGAACAACCCGTGCCTGATTGGGGATCCCGGCGTTGGTAAGACGGCGATTGCCGAGGGGCTGGCGCAGCTCATCGTCGGCGGCGGAGCACCGCAGCCGCTGACCAACAAACGACTCGTGGCGCTGGATCTGGCCGGCATCGTGGCCGGCACGAAGTACCGGGGCGAGTTCGAGGAGCGCATGAAGCGGATCATGGACGAGATCCGCTCTTCGCGCGGCCACATCATCGTGTTCCTGGATGAGCTCCACACGCTCGTCGGGACGGGAGCCGCCGAGGGCGCGATGGATGCCAGCAACATTCTCAAGCCGGCGCTGTCCCGCGGCGAGCTGCGATGCATCGGCGCCACGACGCTGGACGAGTACCGCAAGTACATCGAGAAGAACTCCTCGCTGGAGCGGCGCTTCCAGGAGGTGATCGTGCGCGAGCCGACGCCCGACGAGGCGCTGGACATACTGCGGGGGATCAAGGACCGGTACGAGGATCACCACGGCGTTGACATCACGGAGGAGGCCATACAGGCTGCCGTGACGCTGTCGTCGCGGTACATCACCGACCGCCACCTGCCCGACAAGGCCATTGACCTCATCGACGAGGCCGGCTCTCGCGTGAAGCTGCGCGCGCTCTCGGAGCCGCCGGCAGTGCAGGAGCTGTCCCAAGAGCTGCACGGTATCCGGGCCGAGAAGGAGCGGGCCGTCCAGGACGACGAGTACGAGGAGGCGGCGCGGCTGCTGGCGCGACAGCAGAGACTGACACAGGACATCGAGCGAGAACGGCATCAGTCAACCCAGGAGGACCCGAAGCGACCCGAGGTGATCCGGGAGGAGATCGCCCACGTCGTCTCCGTGTGGACGGGCGTCCCGGTCACGTCACTATCGATCGAGGAATCCGAGCGCCTCCTGCACATGGAAGACGGGCTGCATGAGCGCGTGGTCGGACAGGACGAGGCCATTCGCTCCGTGGCCAAGGCCGTGCGACGGGCTCGAGCCGGCATCAAGGACCCTCGGCGGCCCACCGGCTCCTTCGTGTTCCTGGGGCCCACGGGCGTGGGCAAGACGCTGCTGGCTCGGACGCTTGCGGAGTTCCTCTTCGGGGACGAGGATGCCCTGGTGCGCGTGGATATGTCCGAGTACATGGAGAAGTTCGCCGTATCACGTCTCATCGGCGCCCCGCCGGGCTATGTGGGCTACGACGAGAGCGGACAGCTCAGCGAGGCGGTGCGGCGGCGACCCTACTCCGTCGTGCTGCTGGATGAGATCGAGAAGGCGCACCCAGAGGTATTCAGCATCTTGCTCCAGGTGATGGAGGACGGCCGGCTGACCGACTCGCAGGGGCGCACCGTTGACTTCAAGAACACCGTGCTGATCATGACGAGCAACGTGGGAGCGCGGCAGATCTCGGAGGCCCGCAAGCTCGGGTTCGGCGCGGATCGATCCGAGCAGGAGCAGGACAACCTGGAGCATCAGTACGAGCGCATGAAGGGGAAGGTGATGGAGGAGCTCAAGAAGACGTTCTCCCCCGAGTTCCTCAATCGCGTTGACGACGTGATCGTGTTCCACGCCCTGTCGGCGGCGCAGATCGCGGACATCGTTGACATTGAGCTGAAGCGACTGCGAGAGCAGATCGAGCCGATGGGCATCACTCTCGAGCTCACGGACGAAGCTCATGAACTGCTGGCGCGGGAGGGTTACGACCCCGCATACGGCGCTCGCCCGCTCCGCCGGGCAATGCGCCACCTGCTTGAGGACCCGCTTGCAGAGGAAGCGCTGCAGCGCGAAGGCGATGAGCCGCTCACCCTTCTGGCCGAACAGAAGGATGGCAAGATCGTCTTCAAGCCCCTGAGGATATCGATCACGGCATAGGTGGCCAGCGCGGGGGGACGGTAACCTGTCCGCGCACGGCAGGCCACGGCACGTGTGTCGGCGTCTGCGCGGCCGGAGTGGGCCGCGTGGCAGGGCGCGCCAACGCCGGTAGCCGCTGAGGTGAGGGTATCGTGGTTTACAGGGGGCTGCTCTCTGTCTACACCATCGTTGTCACTGTAGTCGGCGGCTGGGTCGGCTACTACTGCACACGGGACCACGTCCTCCAGATCCCCTCGGTGAAGGCCGCCCTTGCCTCGAGCGTCGATGCAAAAACGCAGGTCTACTGCTTCGTCGGATTCACCATCGTTGGCCTGCTGCTCGGATTGCTCGTCTCGCTGATGACGGTCCGCTACATCGTCGGCGTGATCCAGCAGATCGAGGGCATGCCCTTCCTGGACAAGCTGGCGGTGATTGCCGGACTTGTCCTGGGCCTCGTGGTGGCCGTGCTTCTCGTCTGGCCCTTCGCCAGCCGCCTCGGGGAGCTGGCGCTGCCACTGCAGTTGCTCGCCTGCACCCTCGGCATCATCCTCGGCGTCGCCACGGTGCGCAGCGCCATGGGGCAACTCGGACATATCTTCCCTGCGATGCGTGCGGACGACGACGACGCGTACGAGGGCGGCGCTCTGCCGAAGCTCCTGGACGCCAACATCATCATTGACGGTCGCATCGCCGAGATCTGCAAAACGGGCTTCATCGAGGGCCCCCTGCGTGTGCCCGGCTTCGTACTTGAGGAAGTCCAGGCCATGGCCGACCACGCGGACGACCTGCGCCGGGCCCGCGGCCGGCGCGGGCTCGACGTCCTGAACCGCGTGCGCAAGGAACTGCACGTGGATGTCGAGGTGCTGGAGGACTACGGCGACGCCGACGACCAGGCCGAAGCCGTCGACACCCGACTCGTGAAGCTCGCCCGGCGGCAGGGAGCGGCGGTGATCACGAACGACTACAACCTGAACAAGATCGCCGAGCTGCAGGGAGTCCCTGTCCTCAACGTCAACGAGCTCGCCGGCGCGATAAAGCCCCAGTTCATCCCCGGTGACGAGCTCCTCGTCAATCTCGTACGACCCGGCTCGCAGCCGCGGCAGGCCATCGGATATCTGGACGATGGCACCATGGTGGTAGTGGAGCAGGCGAACCGCCATGTCGGCCAGGAAGTGGACGTGGTCGTCACCAACACGCTGCAGAAGGTCACCGGGAAGATGATCTTCGCCGAGCTGAAGTCCGCCGAACAACAGCCGCAGCCGGACAGGAAGGCAACCCAGACTTGAGTGTGACCGCGCTGATCCCTGCCGCCGGCAGGGCACGACGCTTCGGCCAGGCCCGCGGGAAAGTGTTTGCCGATCTCGGCGGCCGGCCTCTCCTGGCGAGAGTGCTGGCCGTCTTCGATGAATGCACCCTCATAGGCAACATCGTCCCCATCGCTCCGGCCGGGCAGGAGGCGACCGTCGCTGAGCTGTGCCGCGCCCACGGCATCGCCAAGCTGGCCCACGTGGCCACCGGCGGCGAGCGACGGCAGGACTCCGTCCTGGCCGGGCTGCGCAGCTTCGAGCCCGCACCTGACATCGTCGCCATCCACGACGCGGCGCGGCCGCTCGTTAGCATCGACCTCATAGAGCGCACGGTGCAGGCGTGCATCGAGTGCGGGGCCGCAACGGCCGCCGTGCCCGTCTCCGACACGATCAAGGAGGCGGACGCGGCAGGCTTCGTGGGGGCCACACCCGACCGCTCGCGCCTGTACGCCACGCAGACGCCTCAGGTGTTCCGGTACGAGCTGATACTCGAGGCGCACACACGTGCGCGGGAGGACGGCTTCCTCGCCACCGACGACGCGGCGCTGGTGGAGCGGCTCGGGCATCGCGTCAAAATCGTGGAGGGGGAGCGACCGAACATCAAGGTGACGGCCCCCGAGGACATCGCCATGGCGCGGGCGCTGCTGCCGGCGCCGGCTAGCCCGCAGCGCATCGGGCATGGATACGACGTCCACCGGCTGGTGCGTGGGCGCCGGCTTGTGCTCGGGGGAGTCGTAGTGCCGCACGAACTCGGGCTCGCGGGACACTCGGACGCCGATGTCGTGCTGCACGCCATCAGCGACGCCGTCCTTGGGGCCGCGAGCTGTGGGGACATCGGGCAGCACTTCCCGGATACAGATCCGGCGTTCAAGGATTGCTCCAGCCTGAAGCTGGCGGCGGAGGTGGCCCGGATCGTCGCCGCCAAGGGCCTGGCGGTGATCAACATCGACGCCACGATCATCGCCGAAGCCCCACGGCTGGCGCCGCACATTGAGCCGATGCGGGGGAAGATCGCCGAAGCCTTCCGGGCAGAGGCACAGAGCGTGAGCGTGAAGGCGACCACCACGGAGGGGCTCGGGTTCGCCGGGAGGGAAGAGGGCATTGCGTGCCACGCCGTAGTGCTGCTGGCGAATGCGGCGGGCACGGGTTGACGGTTGTTCCCGGGCACACGGCGTCCGGCACATGAGCGCCTGCCACCATGGCCTCCCAGTTCCACTGTGACCTCCACATACACATAGGCGCCGCCGGCGATGGGCAGCCGGTGAAGGTCACGGCCTCCAAAGAGCTGACCTTCGCCAACATCGCCGCCGAGTGCACCGATTGCAAAGGCATCGCCATTGCCGGGATCGTGGACTGTGCGTCGCCGCGGGTGATCGCGGACATCGATCGGCTCATCGCCCACGGGGAGCTGGAGGAGCTGCCCGACGGCGGGCTGCGGTACCGGGATGCGGTGACCCTCATCCCGGGCGCCGAGTTCGAGACGACCGAGCTCGATCGGGGCCAGTCCCACCACGTCAGCTACTTCGCCACCGTGGCGCAGCTCAAGGACTTCTCCGCCCTGCTGTCCCAGTACGTCACCAACATCGATCTGAGCTCGCAGGCCTGCCGGATGCCGGCCGCCGACTTGCTCCGCATCTGTGACAGCGTGGGCGGCACGTTCGTCCCTGCGCATAGCTTCACGCCGCACAAGAGCGCATACGGAAGCTGCACGCGGCGGCTGGAGCGGATGTTCCCCGGCGCGGCGCTTGACTCCATCCCGGCCATCGAGTTGGGGCTCAGCGCCGACGCCGAGCTTGCCGATCGCATCGGGGAGCTACACTCCAAGACCCTCGTCACGAACTCCGATGCCCACTCCCTGCCCAAGATCGGGCGGGAGTACAACACGATCGAGATGCAGGGCGCGAGCTTCGCGGAGGTGGCCATGGCGCTCCGGCGCGAGGGCGGTCGACGCGTGACGGCAAACTACGGCCTCGACCCGCGGCTGGGGAAGTACCACCGGACCGTGTGCGAGGACTGCGAGTGGAAGGCACTGACAGAGCCGCCTGTGCTCGTGTGTCAGGTGTGCGGCAGCGTGCGCGTCACCGTGGGGGTGCTCGACAGAATCGTCCAGATACAGGACCGGCCCCAGCCGCAGCATCCGCCGCACCGGCCGCCGTACCACTATCAGGTGCCGCTGGCGTTCGTGCCGAACGTGGGGCCGGTCACGCTGAACCGCCTGATCAATCAGTTCGGCAGCGAGATGGCCGTGCTGCACGAGGCCTCCGCCGATGCGCTGCGGCAGACAGTTGGCGCGAGGATCGCGGACCTGATCCTTCTGGCGCGGTCCGGCGAGCTGCCGCTGCTGCCGGGTGGCGGAGGCGAGTACGGAAAGGCGGTAGTGGCGGCCGAGGAGTTCCAGTTGCGCTTGCTGTGAGCGCCTGCCGGCGGCCTGCGCAGGCACGACGTGTGCGCGGCCCGCTCCACACGTCTGTGGCCCGCCGTGCCAGGTCTACCGGCAGCGGACGTTCGTCGTGACGACCTCCCGGATCCCGGGCAGCCTCAGGATGATCTCCTCGATGGTCGCCAGCTCCTTCTTCGTGTCGAGTCCTCTGGCCCCCCTCACGGCACGCAGATCGCCGCTGATCGTGCAGATCTGGTTGATGCAGGAGACCTGCAGGCGCAGCGGATCGATGCTCTGGCGCTTGGCGATCTCGCGCATCACGCGCAGGCGGACTGATTTGTCCTCGAGCGGCATTGCTGGTGCACCTCCTCAGCCGGAACGCTGTCGAGCGACGGAGTGATAGCGTGCCGTCCTCTCGCCTTGCAGCTTGCGTTCACGGCTCGATTTCCAGTTTGCGGACCGTGTGACGCGTGACGAGCCGGCCCTCGTCGTCCGTCACGCGCACTTCGAAGTCCTTGCGGCCCATGCGCTTCGCTCGCACGCGCACGGAGACGCGAGCGTAGTCCATCGGTGGGATGGCCTCGAATGCCAGGCGCTGCCCGCCGCGGTATTCCTCCGTGCTGACGGCCGGGGGAGTGGAGCCGACCACATCGAACCGGCCGATGGTATCGGCGGGGAACTCCACCCGAAACGCCAAAGCTCGCGCGCTGTCCTGGTTGTAGACGGTGATGTCGATGGGCGACGGCGTGCTGGCCGTGAGCATCTGCGGCATGCCGATGCTGGCGTCCAGGCCCTCCGCCGGGGCCCGGAGTGGCGCGAGGATGACGTACTGGACCAGGAAGACGATCACGACCACGAGGGCGCAGCCGACGCCAGCGTACAGCAAGAAGCGCCGGCTGAATAGCGGCGGCTCCTCCTCGATGGCGACCTCGGACTGCTTGAACAACGGGCACGCGGTGAGGGCGTCCGGATCGACCACGTCATCCACCGCCGACGTGGGCTCGACGCACTGTCCCGAGGGCTCGTCGTAGCTCACGCAGTGGCGACACGACTGCACGAGAGTCTTACAGGCATGGCAGCGCGGGAAGGAGAAGTGCCCCTCGAACAGCGTGAGGCCGCAGCTCGGGCATTGCAGCGTCCTGGTCCCTTTGGGCGCTTCCATTGGCGTGTCCGCCCTTCCCTCAATCGAGTATACCCCATAGCGGCGGAATCGGCAATTGTGGCACAGATGTGCTCGCCATGCCAGTGCGAGCATCTGTGGACTATCAGGGAGTGATGTCGGGCCCCCACATGTGCTCCACGGTGATGTCCACGGGCGGCGTGGGCAGTACCGTGAACTCGCGCGTGGCGATCTCGAAGCGGGCGATGCGGGAGGTGTCGGTGTCCCACCACTCGGGGCCGTGGAGTTGCCCGAGGATGAAGACGTGCGTGTCGTCTGCGACGAGGCGCTCGAGGCGGACGGGCCCTTCGTAGGTGAAGAGCTCCGACGTGTGGGTGTTGCAGTCGAAGCGAATGAGTGAGCCGCCGCGCTGTCCGTGGGCGAGGAGCCAGATGGTGTCGCCGTGGCGGCAGGCGTTGCACAGAGTGCCGTGCTTGTAGCCGAGGCGAAAGCCCTGCGCGGTGCGGGTGTCAGGCTCGTATCGAAGCAGGGCCACCCCGTTGCGGCTGGACGAGCGTCGTGGCACGAGCCATGCATGGTCTTCGCCGGGCAGGATCGCACACAGCCTGCGGTACTCGACGGCGGCGACTTTTGTAGTTGCCCTGTCTTCCAGATAGAAAGTGCCGCCCTGGAGGGAGGCTCGCGCCGGGATGGTGAGGAGGTCCCTGTGCGTTCCGACGCTCTGGATCACCCACTGGGCCTCATACCAGTGTTCCACGGGCGCCCGCTGCAAACTGAGGAAGGCAAGATGCTCTGCATCGCCGATCAGGCCAATCGGCTCGCGGTCAGGGCCCGCAAAGGCCCTACGACGCTGCCAGTCCCCTCCTGCGCGGTCCAGTTCGGCGTAGCCGCACCCTGTGAAGGCGTACGCCGCGTCCGGAAATGCGCGTAGATCGTACACGCCGTAGTCCTCGCCCCAGGAAATCCGGTGGGGGAATACCCCTCTGTGAAGGATCGGGAGCAGGGACCACTCCTGCTCTTCGGCAATGGACCCGTCCTCACCGAAGCGCAGCCGCACGACGGTCTCCAGTCGTGTGCCCAGCCATAGATCGCGGCCGTCGGAGGCCATGCAGGTGATGAAACCCTTGTCCCACAGGACCTGGGCTGCGCCGGTGTCGCGGTCAATGCGGCGCAGGTAGGGTCCCGCGTACAGCTTCCCCTGATGGAAGCAGATGGCCGGGCGCGGCGGGACGTCGCCTTTGGCGAGGACGACGGAGGCCGCAACGCGTAGCAGGACGGCAAGGGGCAGCAGTGACCTTACCATGACCAGCACCCCCTTCCATTGACAATCGGGGGCGGGGAATTCCTCTGGCATGCCGGAGGCCCGCCGCGGCCGCGGGGCTACGGCTGCAGGCGCCATGCGTTTGTGACCGCGATGTCCGGCCATGTGCCGCGGCACTCGACGACGAGCCACCGGCGGCCGGCGAGGGGTAGCTCGAGGGTCCGCTCGATGCGCCGGAGCTGAGCGCCCGGGATGCTCCGCACAACCTCCCCGTCGGCCACAATGTCTATACGCTCCAGCGCGCGATTGGACACGGCCTCCAGTGTTATCGGGACCGCGTTCGTGCCGCGAGAATCAACCGTTTCGCCCGGGAGTGTGCCGTCCACGGTCGCGAGCAGCAGCGGACCGGTGGTGACGAAGGTGGGGCCGCCGCGGAGCGCAGTGAGGATAGCGTCGGGGTCCGGCTCGGAGCAGTGCACGTACGTGCGCACGGCGCCCAGGTAGCCGCCGCCGCGCACGAAGGGCCGGAGTGCTTCAGCGTCGAGCGCGCGCAGGGCGAGTCTGATGTCCGCATCCTTCTTGGCCGCGTCGGACGGGTTCTCGAGCAGGCGTCGGAGGGGCGCGCCGGTTATGTCGCGGTTGTCTGAGCCGCCGACGGCGACCGGGCGCTCACCGGCGTTGAGAAGATCGTACCATCTCCGAAGTCCCTGGAGCATATCGAAGCCGCCGCCGTACGCGGGCAGCGCTCCGTTGAGCGTCTGGATGGCATCGTAGGCCTTCAGGTCCCAGTCTCGATAGGCCGCTCCGGGAGCGTTCGGGCGGGCGATGGCCGTCAGTCCGCCCTGAGCGCCTATCTGGATCCAGATGCGATACATGTCGTTGGCGCCGTTGCTCGTGTCTGAGTCTATAGCGTCCGTGATGCCGAGGGCCAGAATCTGACCTCGCGGCGTCGCGATCTCCTGCCCGGCGAGGGGAACGAAGTCGGGCGAGGCCTGCGCCCGCCAGTCGTTGAGGCCCGCCGTGGTGTTGGTGTCGGTCAGGACGGCCCAGTCGAGCCCCTCACACCGCGCCGCCCGGGCGAGGGCGGCGGGCTGTTGGGCCCCGCCCCCCCGCTTCGAGTGCATGTGGACGTCGCCGCAGTGCCACCCGAGGCGGCTCATGTCCAGCAGGCGGTCGAGCCTGAAGTCGAGTGTGTTGCGGCCCGGGGCCAACTCGATCGCATGCTCCGCGATGCTGTACTCAAAGCCGTGGCTGGCCGCGACGACACACTTCCCGCTCTGGAATGACAGCCGGTACATGCCCTTCTCATCGGTGAAGGCGACCTGCGACTTCTTCCAGTCCTCGGTGGCGATGACGACCCGGGCCCGGAGGGAAGCGCCGTCGCTGGAGATCACCTTCCCGGTCAGAGTTGCGGGTGCCGCCCACGCGGGGTGGGGAAGGGGTGTGAGGAGGGCGACTATGAGAGTGGCGGCGTATGAGTGAGTGGGACGCGAGAGCATCTGTGCCTCCTGCCCCGGCGGGACGAACTGGCTGTGAGCCCGTGGTTTGACATTTGGCCTCGCGATGGTATAATCCCTTGACATCTCAGAGCGTATTTCGACGAGCGACCGGTGACCCGTTGGCCTTGGAGCGGCGGGGCTTTTTCGTGCAAGGGCAGGGCAAAGAGCGGACCGTGAAGGGGTAAGGCCAAAGATAGGCCGCGGGACGGATGGATCTGTTCAGACGCTTCTTCCCCTATGTGCGCGCGTATCGATGGCGACTCGCCATGGTCTTCGGCCTCATTCTGATCGCCGAGGCCGTCGGCATCGTCACGCCGCGTATCATGGGGTACTGGATCGACGAGCTGAGCGCCTTCGACCAGGGGCCAAAGGTCACGGCAGAGGGCGTATGCTCCCTGTGTGGCCAGCCTCTGCCGCACACCACCTCCGCGCCCGCCACCGACAGGCCCGCGCCCCGCACGCAGCAGGCCATCCTGGCGCTGCTGCTCACGATCGCTGGCCTCCTCGCAGGCCTCCGGGTGGGACGGCTCATCATCTCATACGGCCGAAGCATGCTCCTGGCCTTCGTTGGGATGCGGCTCATCTTCGACATGCGGCAGCGGCTCTACAGGCATCTGCAGCGGCTGTCGCTGCGCTTCTACGAGCGCAAGAGCACCGGCCGCATCATGAGCCACGTTCTCTACGACGTGGACAGCGTGCAGTCGTTCGTCAGGAGCGGGCTGGTCGATATCCTGACGAACAGTATTCAGTTGGTCGCGGTGCTGGTGTACGCCATCATCTGGAAACCGAGCCTTGCCATCATTCCCTGCATCGCGCTCCCCCTGTACGCGCTGAATTACATGATGTTCCGCAAGCGAATCAGACACGCGTCCATGGACCAGCGAGACAAGTATTCGGACATCTACTCCGTGCTGCAGGAAGGCGTCTCCGGCGTGAAGGTCGTGAAGTCCTTCGTCCGCGAGGCCAGCGAGTCCCGCCGGTTCGTGGGCGAGATACGGGAGCACTTCGGCCTCAGCATGCGCTTGAGGCGGCTCAGTATCCTCTTGCACATCGGCTCCGACGTGATCACGGGAGCGGCATACATCGCCGTGCTCTGGTTCGGTGGGCGGCAGGTCATTCTCACCAACACCATGAGCGTCGGTGACCTGGTCGCGTTCAGTGCGTACCTGGGGATGCTGTACGGGCCGGTGCGGACGATCATCCGGAGCAACGACACACTCCAGCGCGTGTGGACGGCCCTGGAGCGCATCTTTGAGCTGCTCGATACGCTGCCCGAGGTCCAGGAGAACAAGGAGGCTACCAGGCTCGAGCAGATCGAGGGCCGAGTAGAATTCGAGAACGTGTCCTTCTGGTACGAGCCGGGGCAGACGGTGCTGCACAACATCGGCTTCGTCGCCGAGCCGGGGAAGACGATCGCGCTCGTGGGGCCCAGCGGCGGGGGCAAGAGCACCCTGGTGAACCTGATATCGCGGTTCTACGACCCGGCCGAGGGGCGCGTACTCATGGACGGGCACGATCTGCGCGATCTCCAGATCGCATCGCTGCGATCGCACATCGGCATCGTGCTGCAGGAGACCTTCCTGTTCAGTGGAACGCTGCGAGAGAACATCAAGTACGGGAAGGCGAAAGGGACGGACGAAGAGGTGATGAGCGCGGCCATCGCCGCGAACGCCCACGACTTCATCATGGAGTTCCCCGAGGGGTACGAGACTGAGATCGGCGAGCGCGGCGTACGGCTGTCCGGCGGACAGAAGCAGCGGGTGAGCATCGCCCGGGCCATCCTGCGCAACCCCAAGATACTGATCCTCGACGAGGCCACCTCGTCGCTGGACTCGCAGTCCGAGGCGCTCATCCACGAGGCCCTGGACGATCTCATGAAGAACCGGACGACCTTCGTCATCGCCCACCGGCTCTCGACCGTGATGAACGCCGATGAGATCCTCGTCATCGACGAAGGACGGATCATCGAGCGCGGGACACACGACGAGCTCGTGAACGCCGGCGGGCTGTACCAGCGCCTGTGCAAGGTGCAGTTCAAGGACAGCGAGAGGATACTGGCTTCGAGGCCGGACGAGGAGGACGGGTAGAGGACGCGGACGTGATCCTGTGTGCCTCAGACCCTCAGATTGGCTCCCTCAGGGCGACCCCGCCGGCGCTTCCTTGTCACCCAGAACACCAGCACCCAGCCGCCGACACTCAGAGCGCTGGCCGCCAGCCCCACCACGAAGCTGCGCGGCAGGTACCGCAGACGGACGCTGTAAGAGCCGGTGTCCTCCAGTCGCACACCGATGAGGCCGTCCCTGTCGAACACCTCGCCTCGATCGCTGCGCCAGGCCGGATGATAGTTCTGGTTGACCACCAGCATGGCCGGCTTCGGGACAGTCACCTGGACCGTGATGGAGTTGGGGTGCATAGATGAGAGCGTCGCTTCGGCCCCCGTGTCGTCCCCAGCGAAGAACGCCTCGCCGCGGTACTTCGGGTTCGGGACGCACGCGTTTGCTGCATTCACAAAGTACCTCGGGATGGCGTGCTCGCCGATGGGCATCGCCGCATACCAGTCAACCGTGCCGATGTTCCGCAGCACGTTCAGATACGTGACGGCGTTGATGGGCACTATGCGCCGGCGTGGCAGCTCGACTCCCCGGACGCTGTAGAACTCCTCCTGTTGAGCATGCATCCACGCCGGTATCTCGGCAGTGTATGTCCGGCGTTGGAGCAACATCGCTTTGGGGTAGAGGAAGCCCGCCGCCGCCGCGATCAGGATGACGGCACAGAGGTGCTCCAACCATGGCCATCGGCGCGGGAGCTTGCGCAGCAGCCAGAAGGACTGCCCCGCCCCAACCGCGAGCCCGAACACCACGTGGAAGGCGAAGTACTTGTACGGCACCTTGATCGTGCTGAAGACGGGGAGGCGCGCCAGGAGTCGATGCAGGTTGAACGGCGCCTGATCGTCGAGCAACAGCCACGTGAACAGCGCGACGACGATGACCCACGGCAGCGCCTTTCGCCAGAAGCAGACCGCGGCGACGCCGAACAGAATGATCGGGACCCACCCAACGGTCAGTGACCCCATTCTGATCTCCTGCAGCCCCGGCACGCCGGGAACAGCGCCGAACGCGGACGTGATGATGTCCTCCCACGGTGCAGGTTCACGCTCCAGGTCTCCGTGGAATGGCAGCTCCAGATGGGTCAATCCGCCCCTGTCGCCCATGAACTCCAGCACCGGCAGAATTCGCACCATACCCACCAGAAAGGTCACCCCCAGAGCGATGGCGAGGACCTGCAGCGCCCGACCGTCGTACTTCCTCCCGGGCCTCTGGGCCGCTACCATGCTGAACATCGGCAGGGCGTCGAGCAGACACAGCACGGCGACGCAGAGCATCGCGGCGAAGAACGCTTGCTTCCCATCGGACAGCATCGTGTAGAGCACAAAGGGCAACAGGAAGAGCGCGTTCCTCCGTCCCCGACACGCCAGTCCCACCAGCAGCAGGCACAGTGGCAAGTACGCCGGGCACAGATCAGTGAGGCTGCCGCTGACCATACGATCGATGACGTACAGGCTCATGCCGACGGCCAGTGCAGAGAACAGGGCTCCCCATCGCGTATACTCGAGGATGTGGCGAGCCAGTGCGTAGGTGCTCAGCCCGCTCACGAGCACCACGACGAAGGCGATCAGCTTGAGCCCCATCACGGAGCCGAACAGCACCGACAGCAGCACAAGCGGATTCAGCGCCGGATCTTCCGCATCGCCGAGGGTGGGGTAGCCCCCGCCAAACCAATGCGAGCGCAGGGGGAAGGTATGGTGCTCGATCAGGCTCTTCCGTACCGCCTCATGCCGAGCGGCATGCAGCAGAAAGTCCTCGTCCTCGTTTACGTGCTGTCCCGAGGTGAGCGTTGGCAGCCACGTGCCCCCCAGGACGAGCACGATGGCGCCGTATGCCAGCAAGTCCAGTTGCCGGTTGCGGGTGGTCATTGGCCCATCGTGGCCATCCCCTCGCACCCGCCTGCAGCCGTGCGCACCAGGACGTTCCCCTCGCAGTCGGCCAGCTCCGTGTGCTCTCCGGCCACTCGCCGCTCCGCCAGGTTGTGCAGGTAGTAGAGCGTCGGCGTCACGATGTGCAAGTTGTTCAGCAGTGGCTCCGTGTATCGGATGTCGCCGTAGACCGCGCCGTCGAAGTGATGCTGCGCCCCCACGTGGTTGTTCCAGTCAACTCCCTCGGTGAGAAAGCCCAGCTCACCGTGATGGTGTCGGGCAATCGCCCGCAGCATCGTGAGCCCCGCCAGGCTGTACTCCCGCCGATGGCATGGCTCGTCTGCGGCCGCCTCGAAGTACGCCTGCGCCGCCTCGGCATTCTCCCACAGGTAGCACGTGTCCCACGAGTCCTCCATGTAGAGCAAGCCCTTGGTGTCCACGCCGTTCCGGTCCTCCGTCAGCCGGAACCGCGCCAGACCTGCCAGTGCCCCCTCATAGGCGAACCGCCTCAACGACTGCCGGCCCAGGACGTCGGCCGCCCGGCGAAGCGTCCGAAATGCCACCGCATAGGCGACGCACTCGCTCCGGTCGTACGTGTCGTGGTTGATGCTGCCGAACAAGCCCCCGCTCCCGGCGAACAGCTCGCACTTCTCCGCAAGCAGCTCCCGATGCTGGCTTGCGCCCAGCCCCACCAGGTCCGCCAGCAGCGCCAGGACGAACAGCCCATCGCCGCTGCAATCGAAGATTGCGTCGTCCTCCCTGACCCAACTGCCATCGGGCGCGCAGTACCGCGGCCACCAGCCGTTTCCCGCCGGCCGCACATTGTCCAGGATCCACGCGGCCGTAAGCGCGGCGGCCTCCTGCATGCGAGCGGCCCGGGCCGGGTCGTCGATGACCTCCGAGAACTCGAGCAGTTGCTGGGCCACCTTCGCCATTGAGCCGGGGCAGAACCAGTCGCTGTTGGACTGGTAGTTCAGGACATGGCGACCGGTGGGAATGTGCCGATACCCGCGGATGAAGCCGGTGTCGTAGTCAATGAAGCCGCCCTGCAGCACGTGATCGAGCAGCGACAGCGCAGTGTCTGCGAGGGTCTCGTCGTCGGTAAACCTCGCGAATCCGTACAGCTCCTGAGCGCCCCCGACGGCATTTGCGGCCCAGCCCGGCCCTTCGAGCACGCCGAAGTCGTGCCACGGCTGCGGCTCGCCCGTATCGTCCACGAAGGTAGACGTGGCGCACGCGTGTCCCTCATGCTCCGTGAGACACCCGCGCGCGAAG
>JASFTE010000026.1:0-17488 GCA_050114035.1 Armatimonadota bacterium
CTGGCCTGTGACACGGAGGTGCTCTATGAGGAGGGCGGCGCCGCGCTGGTGCTCCTGGATGCGGCTGAGCACGGCGTGATTGCGGTGCCGGTCGCTCTCGGTCAGGGAAGTGACGAAGATCCCGAGGAGCAGCAATGGAACGCTCTCACAATTGACGTGGCCAAGAACCTGTTTAACTCCGAGATCGAGGGCGACGAGGCAAAGAGCCTGGTGGACGCCGCGCAGTCGCCGGAAGTGGCGGCCGTGCTGGAGGAGGCAGCGCGGCGAGTGTGTGAGGACGAGACGAGCGCGGAGCATCTGACCGAACTGATGCTCCAACTGGCGCAGGCCGCCGCGGACCCCAACACCGACGCCGATGCCATGGTGGCCCTCGTGCAGCAGTTCCTGGCGCAGTCCGGCGCGCCTGACAGCGAGCAGCTCGCAGCCCTTCTGACCGATCCCGCTATCCTGGCCGTGCTCTCCAGCATAGGCCTACAGGCCGCGAACAAGCTGACGAAGGTACTGGAGGCACTGAGTCAGCCTGAGGAAGATGGCGATGAGGAGGATGCCTCACTGCTCGTGGGCAACCAGGCGGCCCTTCTCCGACGCCTGCTTGAGGAGGAGACAGATCCCTACGAGTACCGGACGCTGCTGGACGCGCTGGTGGAGGCCTTTCCGGAGCAGGTGATATGCGCTCAGTTCGAAGAGGCATACGCGACCGTGCAGTTGGTGAAGAGACACGCCGAGGGGGGCGTGCCCGCCGAATCCGCCCAGGACGCGGCGAAGGCGGTGGAGCGCATCGCGACGCACTACGTTCTGGATCTGATCCTGCGCATCCTCGCCGAACGCACCTCAGCACAGGACGCACAGCTCCTGCGGGCCACCGTCACGGCCATGGGTCCGCCGGCCGTGGGGGGACTGGCGGGAATGCTGGAGGAGGCGGACATGGGAGGCGTGCGCGATATTGTGGGGATGCTGTGCAGCATCGCCACGCCGGAGGCCACGGAAGTGCTGGTTGCCGAGCTCCGCGCGGCGGATCTCGCCCGGGGGCGATGCATAGTCGAGGCTCTCCGCGGCGAGGCGGGACGTGCCGCCACGACGGTGCTGCTGGGAGGCCTGGGGCACAGACGCCCGGAGCTCAGGCAGGAATCTGCTTTCGCGCTCGGCCAGCGACAGGACTCGGTGGCAGTGGCCGGTCTGGGGCGCCTTGCCGGACGCTGGGGGCCCCTCAAGCGCCATGGCGCCGTGCGGCGGGAGGCCGTACGTGCGCTGGGCAGCTTCAGGGAGAGCGCGGCGGCGGACGAGCTGGCCAATGTGGCGCTCGGGCGGGCTCTGTGGCCGCTGCTGCGGGATACCGACGTGCGGACGGCGGCCGTGAGGGCGCTGGCGCGGCACGCAAGCCCGAAGGCGTACGAGTACCTGGGGCTCATCGCGGAGCGATGCAAGGGGAGTGTGGCGGCGGAGGCGGCGCGATGCCATGAGGCTGCCAGCGGGGCATCTCAGGAAACTCAGGACGGCCGAGCAATGGCGGAACCGAATCTCGAACACGTTGGCAGCGACACAGCAGTTGCATCGGCAGAACGGGGGTAGCAACGTGGCAAAGCAATGGGAGATACTGCGCACCAGCACACGGTCCGGGCGACGAGACCGGCGGGAGAGCCCGACAGCATCTGCGGTTCGCATCGTCCAGGCTGTTGACCAGTGCATCGGGAGTCTGCGCCTGTATGGCTCGCATCACCCGATAACCGCGGCGGCCGTCTCCACCAGCCGGGCGGCGATATCGGGCGAGATGCGCGCGGCCGAGGTGCAGGTGGCCATCGCTGACGGCGTTCTGCTCAGCGACGGACGCGCCGTGTCGACACGTGTCACCGCCGTGACCAAGCTGGTGAAACGCTGCGAGGAGCGGGACATTGGGTCTATCGTTTTCTGTCGGGGGTTCGACGACCGCGAGCTCGGCGCGCTTGTTGGCATCCTGACGGCCGACCCGAGCGACATCAAGGAGCTCGGCGGCCCGGCCGTGGCGCTCTCAGCGCGGGGGGCCGAACGCATTCGGATCGAGCAGGGGCCAGGCGAGGAGGAGGAGGAGAAGGACGAGGAGCGGGACGCCCGGCGGCTGTACGACCTGGCGGTCCGGACCGTGGAGGACTCAATGGAGCAGGCCCGCCTGGGCACGCTGCGGAGTGTGGGCGGGGTCCGGACGGCGGCCCGCCTGCTCATCGGGGCTATTGTGCGGGACAGCTCCGCCCTGCTGGCGCTCACCACGATCCAGCGCTACGACATCTACACGTTCGCCCACTCGGTGAATGTGGGCATTCTCTCGCTGTGCCTGGGGGCGGAATTCGGGATGACGGGGCAGATGCTGGAGATGCTCGGCGTCGGCGCGCTCCTGCACGACATCGGCAAGACAACGGTGCCGAAGGAGATCCTGCTCAAGCCCGGCGAGCTGACCTCGGAGGAGTTCGCGACCGTGCGTCGGCATCCCGAGGAGGGCGCGCGGATGCTGCAGAAGATCCCGGCGATCGGCGCCATCCCGCCGCTCATAGCCTATGAGCACCACATGGCCCTGGACGGGAGCGGCTACCCGGAGCGGGCGTCCGGGTACAAGATCTCGGAGCCGGCTCAGATCGCGTGCGTCGTGGACCGCTACGATGCGATGACGTCGGTGCGGCCGTACCGGAATGCCTTCCCGCCGGACAGGGCGCTGCAGCACATGTCGGCGCTGGCCGGTCAGGAGATGGACCGCCGGGCGACTCTGGCGCTGGTGGGGATGCTGGGAATCTACCCCGCCGGCTGTTGTGTGCGGCTGAACACCAACGAGATCGCGGTGGTGGTGCGGCGAGGCATCGGTGACGTGCGGCGTCCGTGCGTGGCCGTCGTGGTGGATCCGGAGGGCAGCGCGGTGGATGAGCTGGCGGTGATCGATCTCGGGGCTCCGGAGCCGGTGGACCAGGAGCATCGCATCGTGGTGGGGACGGTGGACGGTCCGACGAAGGGTATCGATGTGGCCGAGGTGCTCAAGCAGACCAGCGCGGAGTGACCGCCTTCAGGAGAGCGCCCGGGTTACGGCCCGGCGCTCAGGGGGATGCGGCTGCACAGACGCCCCAGTGCCCTCACGGCCTCGCGGCGCACTTTCGGATCCGGGCCCTCAACGGCCGCGGCCAACGGGCCCCACGCCTCTTCGCCGCCCACCGCCCCAAGCGCCCTCGCCGCAGACCGCTGCACCTCACTGGATTCGTTCCCCAGCGCGGCGACGAGGCCCGGCACGGCCTCCACGGATCCAATGGCGCCCAACGCCTCGGCGGCGGCGGCGGCTCGTCTGGGGCTCTCGGAATTCAGCATCTCCAGGAGCTTGCCCTCTCCCCGCAGGTCGCCGGACCGCCCGAGGGCCTTGGCGGCGGCGGCCGCGATGAAGTCGTCCTCGTCGTCGAGTCCGACCTCGACTGAGCGCACGGCCGACTGAGTGCCGATTTGCGCCAGGGCAGTGATGGCGGCGGCGCGCACCTCGGCGACGGGGTCGTTGGCGAGGGTGTCGGCGAGCAGGTCCGCGGCGCCCACGTCCTCGAACTCGGCGAGGCAATCGATGGCCGCCAGGCGCGCTCCGGTGTCGTCGCCCTCCTGCACCATGCTCCGGATCTTGTCGGGCCGGGCGAAGTGCTCGGCCCGGTCGAGGGCCCACGAGGCAGCCTGACGCACGGACTCATCCTCGTCGTTCAACGCCTCACGCAGCAGCGAAAGCCATTCCTGCATTGCGAACCACCTGCTCGGAGCGGGGTCGGATGCTGTGTCGATCTCAAGGGCGGGAGAGCGCTGCTGTGGCGCCCGGGCGTGGTCGGCGGACCATCGCGGCCGGCTATCCGCCCTCGCGCGGCAGAGCTATGCGCTGACTCACCGGCCGGGGGCCGGCATCGGCATCGGCCACGTACACGTTGCCATCTTCGATAGCCACGATCTGCAGCCCGTCGGCTATCACATCGCCGACCCTGGCGACGTATGTCCGGCCCTCCTCGCGAATCAGGCCGACGGCACCCGCAGGGCCGCTGACGGTGCCGGCGGAGTGCGGGAGGACGGGGCGCGGTTCCTCGGTAGGCTCCTCCCACGGGAGGCCGCCCGCGTCCGGGGGCATTCGGTAGCCGGCTATCGGCTGCCCGGTGCGCGCCAGGATCATACGCTCGCCGCCTTCGTCGAGCACGGCGAGCTGGATCCCCTCTGTCGCTACGGCTGCGACGGTGGCGTCGTTTGCGAGCCTGTCACCGGGCGCATACAGGCGCGTTCGGTCCTCCACCGAGATGGCAGCCAGGAGGCGCCCCTGGCCGCCGACGATGCCGGTGAGCACGGCCCTCGGGCCCTCGAGCGGCGGGACCGCCTCCTCGTCGTCCGGCTCGTCGCCGCTCACGTCGGGCAGGTCCGGCGGGAAGGCCATGGTGCCGGAGGCGCCGGGCCCCGCTTCATCATCCGAGGGCTCATCGGGCTCCAGCGGCGGCGGACCATGACGGAATGGGGAGGGGAGAGACGGTGCATCGGGCACCATTGCGACTGTCGTGGGCGGAATGTCGGCGGTGGGCGTGGGGCCAACGGGCTTGCTGCCGGCGGCGTGCTGGAACACGAAGAACTTCATCTCCGTGGCGGCCGCCACCCCACCGGGATCGGCTTCTTCTGCCGTCAGGCCGACCTCGGTGAGCTGCAGCCTCGGTTCGTGATCGTGGAGCGCAGCAAGCAGACTGCGCACGGCAGCGTACGGCCCCTGGAACTTGGCCGACACCTTCATCTCGAATAGCCCGTAGTCGATCGTTGATGCGCTGCCGTGTTCTGGCTCGTTGACGCGCCGGGGGTCGGCCACGCTGACGCTCACAAGGCGCGCGCCGCGCGTGGCGGCCATGCGGGCAAGCTCCTGCAGGAAGGCGGACGCCTCCTCGGCCGTCCAGATGCCGGCGGTATGGAGGGTCTCCTCGACGGACGTGCGCCGGAGGCGTACGGCATCGGCGAGGTCATCCTGCATCGTCGCGAGGGCCTGCTTGGAGCGGGCCAGGCGAATGCTGGTCGGGCGGAGCAGCGCCCAGTACCCCACCACGCAGGCGCACGCCGCAACGGAGATAGTGATGATGATGCGATCCCGGGCGGACATGGCGGCACCTCGTCCACGCCGACGGCGGCATTCTGTTGCTCAGTGGAATATCAGCGGCTCGTTGGTGCAAACGCGTGCGCTCGCCGGGCCACCGGCTGGCGGACCGCGGCCCTAGCGAACGCTCGCCACGATGTCGAACTCAACATACGCCTCGTCGCCCGTCCCGGCGACGCGCAAAGAGCTGAGCCGGGCAAGCGCAATGACATCGGCAGACTCGAACGCCCGGTTGAGGGCGACGGCGTCCGCCTCGCTCTGTGTGGTGCCTGTGACGCTGATGTCGCCGTCCTTGTCGATGGTCAGCTTCTCGACGGAGGTGCCAGGTGGCAGAGCGGAGACCAACGCGGCGATGACCTCGGGCGGGCGCGTCGCGCGCCCGCCGGCGGCGAGGCTCTTGTTGGCCTCGATGGAGTCGAGCAGATGGCTCTTCTCTTCCGGGGTCAGTCCACCGGCGCTCGCCCGGATGCCCGCGAGCTCCTTGGCAATCTGGGCGCCGACGAACTGCTCGTCGTGACCGGCACTGCGCGCCGCGGACCATGTGAGGGCGGCCGCCAAAAGGAAGCACGCCAGAATGGCGACTCCCGGGGCGAGCATCTTCGCCAGAGCGACGAGATCGACCTTGCGCCGCTCGACCCGGGCAATGGAGAGGGGAATGCAGAAGGCCTCGGACGCCTCGGCGGCCTGCAGGGCAGCTCCCACGGCCGCGGCCAGTGCGGCGCCGTCCGTCGCCGCGGCCGGGACCGCGTCTTGTGCCGCGGGCACGCCCGCAAGTGGGGCGCTCGCCCGCGCGGCTACGCCTGTTGCCGCCGCGACCTTCTCGTAGAACTCATCGGCGAGCGGGATGTCGGAGACGAACAGGATCTGCTGCAGCGGCTCGGTGCCGCGGAACTGCCGCTGGAAGAACTGCACGCAGCGCGCCACCTCGCTCGCCACTCGCTCGTAGCTCTCGGTGGCGGCCGCCTCGTCCCCGGCGCCAACGAGATCGTCGAGCTGCAGGTCCAGGCCGTGGGAGAACAGGACGGCCCGGCCGGACAGGGCGAGCACCTCGGTGCGGCGGCTGGTCAGGAACAGCACCATGGTCGGTGCGGCCGTTTCCAGATTCAACTCCCCGGCAAAGGCCATAGCCCGACACGCAGCGAGGCTGCTGGCCTCCACACACTGCACGCGTCCGCGGAGCTCTTGCAGCATGGCCCAGCCGGGTTCGGCCACCTGACGGCTCGTCGCCGCCAGCGTGACCTGAAGGCTTCGCTCTCCCTGCGGTCCCTCCTGCTCATCCGCCTCATGCCCCACTACCTCGTCGCCCATGGAGAAGAGCGAGTAGTGCTCCACGTGGGCACGGACGGCGCCATCCACGTCCGACGCAGCATCCTCGGCGAGTTCCAGACTCCGCACGAGCACGCTGCCTCCGCTGATAGCGAGGCTGAGCGTCGCCGCTGATGGATCTATTCCCTGCTGGCCTGCCCACGCGGCCACGGAGGTGGCCAGGGCGTGTGGGTCGCGGATCAGGCCGGAGTGTTCGACGGAGACAAGGGGGATGGCGTCGTCGTAGACGGCGGCCAGGGAGGGCCCGGCATCCCCGCCTCGGAGTGCGACAACCCGCAGGCGGCCCTCGGAGACGTGGATTCCTAGGGCGCATTGGCCAGGGCCCAGCATTGGCTCGCCTCGCAACTCGTTGCAGGATTATACCACATTAAGGCCGTGTAAACAACGCCCGTTCTCAATTGGTGCCCTTGCGTCCAGATGCGGGGAGTATGGCCCTTACGGACCGTCTACTTCGGTGTAGCGCAGAATGGTGGCGCTGCCGGACTCGATGTAAATGTCGGCCTCGATGGCGCGAGCCATGTCATTGGCGCGGCCCACCGCCGTGATGGTGTACGAGGGGCCGCCGCCCGCGATGGTCGTCGAGTACTCGTACCCCGAGCCCGTGGGGAACTCCACGTCCGTGAGTGTGGCGGCCGCCGTGGTCTCGCCGTCGGCCAGCCTCGCGACGGCGTCGGCGAGCCCGGCCTCGGCCACGCCGAGCACCTTGGTGTAGCGCTCCTGGCTGCCGGCGAGGGAGAACTCAATGGCCGCGGCGTCCATGAATGCCAGGACGAGAATGAGGGAGAGGGCCACGACGAGGACGGCCATGAGGAGGGCTATGCCGCGCCGACGGCGTGGGCAGAGGCGGTGGTGGCAACTGCGGATTGGGGTTCGCCTGTGCATTGGACCGTCCTTAGTAGAGCCGTCCCAGCCCCGGCACCGTGTGGTGCATCACGGCCGGATCGGCCTGCACCGTGGCATCGTCGATGAGATTGTCCCAGCCGAAGTAGGCCGCCCCGGTTAGGCTGCCCTGGATCCTTGCGCCGCCGCCGGCGTACACGATGCCGCTGACGGATGTGCCGACGTCAATCGTCAGATCAGTGGGCGTGACGACGTCTGCCTCGATCGATGCGGCTATCTCCACGGTCAGCGGATCCACAGAGTAGAGCAGCCCGCCGCCGACCATCTGGCCGGAGTCGGTCACCACGGCCGTTCGTCCGACTATTATGTGGGCGCCGTCTCTGACGCGGGCGAGGTCGGAGACGCGGAAATCGTGGGTCAGCACCAGCGTCCCAGGGCCCACCACCTCCGCCGTGCCCCGGAGCTTCACATAGCCATGGAAGTACCTGGTGGCGCCGTTCAGGAGCAACTGCCCCGAGGTAGCGTCGAAGTCCGATTTGGCCCCATTGTTTGCGGTGGCGATGAGATCATCGTAGTACGTATGATCCAGCGTCGGCAGTGCGGGCGGGGGCGTTGGCGAAGGGCCCGCGACGCCGCCGTTGCCGATCACCACGCCGGCGGCGTAGGCCAGGCCGCCCGTCACCGACGCGTGATTGCCGATGGTGAGATCGCCGCCGGCATAGACATCGCCCGTCACACCGGTGCTGCCTGAGAGAGAGAGGTTCCCGCCACAGAAGAGCGCACACGGGGCCGGCTGCCCGCGCTTCAGGGCGGAGGCGACGATGGGGAACGTGTCTCCGGTCTCCCCCGTGGCGCCGACGGCCGAGACGCGCACGAACTGCGCCTCCCACGCATGCGATGCGGGCGTGACGCCGTCTGCCTGGCGCACGTCGAAGGACAGGCTCTGTACGGGCCCGGCCAGGCGCGCGTCGGTGCTCTCCCCGGTGGTCAGATCCGTCTCCAGGAGGCGGACCCAGCCAAGGCCAGGCGGCGCGCCTGTGGTGTCGAAGTAGTAGTTGCGCTGCAGTGGCGTTCCGTCGGATGCGAGGGTGTCGAACTGGAGGCTGCCTTGGGTGTCCGATGGAGACGGGACGTTGCTGAACCGATGGCCGTTGCGTATCCCCTTTCCGATGAAGACGGCCGCGGCGCGAGCACCATCGAAGGCCGTCGATCGGCCCTCGTTGTCTTGCCATGCCATATGCACGGTCACCAGAAACGGCAGCGCGATGCCCAGCACTACGACCATTATGCTGGCGGCGACCAAGAGCTCCGGCACCGTCACGCCGGCCTGCGTCGCTCGTGCCGATGTAGCCGGTTTGGTGAGCGCTCTCTTCATGATGCTACCTGTGAGGCCCTTCGGGAGCCTGCGCTCCACACATAGTTCAGCGCCAGGCTATCAGTTGAGAGACGTGGCGGCCGCTACGAGCGTGTCGAGGGCCGTCTGCTGCTCGTGGGACGCGGCGACGCCGTCGCCGCCGAGGCCGTCGTGCCACACCAGCACATGGATCGACTTGAGCGGCCTGCCCACGATGTCCGCGACGGTGACGCTGTAGCGATAGTCGGCGTAGCCATCGCCGCTGAAGTCGCCGGTGCCCCCCGGTGTGCTGGTGAAGTCGGCGACCAGAGCGCTCCGGGCCTCCTCCACCTTCCGCTCGGCGAGCACGGTGCAGAGCATGACCTGCTGGGCGGCGAGCTGGGCCTCCGAGCCGCCCGGCAGCATCATCATCAGCGGCACAAGCGCCATGCCGATGATGGCCATGGCGATGACCGTCTCGGCCAGAGTGAGCCCGGCGGCCGCTCCGCCTCGTGCCCCGAAGACAGAGCGCCGCGGATGGTGCGGCCCTCCCGCGACGCCGTCCCCTGGCGCACGCGCCGCGCTAGCTCGAGGATGCGTCGACCAACTCCACATGGCCCGTGCCTTCCGTGATATGGATGTTGTACAGCGCTCCGCCCCCGCTGACGTCCAGCACCGGATCGCCCGACTTCTTGGCGCCGCCGCCATCGAGTATATCGACGCTTCCGTGGCGGGAGAAGCGGAACTCCACGCCCTTGACCGAGCTGTCGCACGTCACCTGCGTCGTGAGCACCTTCGTTGACACGAGGCCAACGCTCGGCAGCGGGCGGTCCTCAGTTAGATCCTGTATCGTGTAGCATGAGTACCGGTCGCCTCCCGGGCCCTGGAAGACCAGTGCAAACCCGGCGGGCTTGTCCGAGGCGTGCAGTACCGCCAACGTCCGCGCCAGCCGCAGGTGCCGCGTCAGGCGCTCGGCCGTAGACTGCGCCGCCTCCTGGGGCGCCATGGGGCTATGCAGCAGCGGGATGCCGATGCTGGCCAGCACGGCCATCGTCGCCAGCGCCACCGAGAGCTCTACCATGCTGCGCCCCGTGCGTCCCCACGCGGTGTGCATGCAACCGACTCTCCGTCTGCCCATTCGCAGGCTACTCCTCATACTCGTCAGCTCCCTTGCCGCCACCGGCAGCTCGACGGCCTGAGGACGGTGAATCGTCCTCCCAAGGACGCCTGGCGTCCTTACTTGATAGACGCGATGAGAGAGAAGTACGGCAAGTACATGGACATGGCCACGAAAGCGATCATCCCGCCTACGAAGAGCATCATGATAGGCTCAAGCGTTACGACGATGCGCTTGGTGCGGTGGCGCACGTCGCGGTCGCAGTAGTCGGCGCATTTGCCCAGGAGCGAATCGAGCGCGCCACTTTCCTCGCCCACGCGCACCATCTCAACCACGACCGAGGGGAATGCTCCGGACTCGCGCAGTGGCGTGGCCAGGTCCCGGCCGCGGTGGAGTCCCGTGCAGACGTCTCTGATGGCATCGCCGATGACGGTGTTGTTCGCCGCGTCGGCGGAGGCGGCGAATGCGGCATCCACCGGGAGGCCGCTGGATATGAGCACCTGACAGGCGCGCACCCAGCGACTGATGGCGACGGTGCGGGACAAGTGACCGACGAGCGGGATGTGTAGCACCAGGGTATCCCACAGGCGCCCGCCGAAATCGCTGCTGCGGAACTGCTGGAAGCCGATGAACGCCGCGACCAGAGCAGCCCCAACGGCCCACCAGTAGTGGCGCATCACATGGGCCATGAGGATCAGCAGGCGCGTTGAGAGCGGCAACGTCAGGCCCATCTTGTCGAATACGTTCTGGAAGATGGGCACCACGAAGACGACCAATGCCGTCACGGTCAATGTCGCGATGACGCCGATGGCCGCGGGGTAGGCGAATGCCGTGCGCACCTGCTCATTCAGGTCCTGCTCGTCTTCCAGGTAACTGGCCAGCATCTCGAGCACGTCGTCCAGAGCGCCGCCCGTTTCTGCCACCTTCACGAGCTGGCGGACGACTCGCGGGAAGATGCGTGGATGCCGGCCGATGGCCTGCTCCAGCGACGCGCCCTGGTGGATGTCGGCGCGCATTGTCGTCAGGGCTTCCCGCAGGCCGGCGTGGCTCATCTCGCGCGCGGCGATGTCGAGCCCCTCGGTGATGGGGATGCCGGCATCGATGAGCGATGCGAGCTGTCGCACGGTGGCCGCGAGCTGCCCGATCTTTGGCCGTCTGGCCAGGAACGGGATGCTGACCGACCGGCCGGCCAGCTTGCCGACCGCGTTGCCGTTCCCGTTGCCCTTCGCATTGCCTTTGCGAGCTGCCGTCGGCGCAGGCGGTGCAACGGCGCTGTCGGCGTTGGTAGTCTCGATGGATTCTGCCATGGCTCCTCCAAGGGCGCGTGCAGCGGCTGCGGCGCGCGGATCAGACGTCGCCAAAGACGCGGGCTACCTCTTCCTCCGTGGTCTCCCCGGACTGCACCTTCGCCATCCCCGCCTCGCTCAGTGTCACCATGCCCTCATTGATGGCGGTGTCGCGAATCTTCTGTGTCGAGCCCTTCTCCAGGGCGAGGCGGCGGATCTCGTCTGAGGCGCGCATGATCTCAAAGATCCCCGTCCTGCCCTTGTACCCGACGCCCTTGCACTCGGGGCACCCGCCCTCGCCCGTCAGATTCAGGTCCGCATCGCGGGAGGGAAGCGGACGGTTGAGCCGGGCGCACGTGGGGCAGCGCAGGCGCACGAGGCGTGACGCGATAACGGCGAGCAGGGACGAGCTGACGAGAAACGGCTCCACGCCCATGTCGACGAGGCGAGTGATGGCCCCCGGCGCGTCGTTGGTATGCACGGTGCTGAAGACCAGGTGCCCCGTCATCGCCGACCGGATGGCTATCTCCGCCGTCTCCAGGTCGCGTATCTCACCGACCATGATGACATTCGGGTCCTGGCGCAAAACGCACCGGAGCCCCTCGGCAAAGGTGACGCCGGCCTTCGTGTTGACCTGGATCTGGTTGATGTCTGCAATGTGGCATTCCACCGGGTCCTCGATGGTGATGATGTTGTCCGTGGGCCTGGAGATGGAGTTCAGGATCGAGTACAGCAGCGTGGTCTTGCCGGAGCCCGTGGGACCGGTGACCAGTACGATGCCGTGGGGTTTCTGCGCGATGTCCTGCACAAGCTCGTGCTGCTCGTCGCTGAGGCCGAGCCGCCCCATGGAGACGACGAGATTGTCGGACTCGATGAGCCGGATGACGGCCTTCTCCCCATCCACGGTCCGCACGGTGGAGACGCGCAGGTCGTAGCCCGTGCCCTTGCGCCTGATGCTGATATGGCCGTCCTGTGGCCGTCGGCGCTCGGCGATGTCCATCCCGCCGAGGACCTTGACGCGGGAGATGAGGGCTGCCTGCAGATTGCGGGGCACCACCATGGCCTCGTACAGCATGCCGTCAACGCGGTACCGCACGCGCATGCCGGCCGGCTGTGGCTCCAGGTGGATATCGCTGGCACGGGCGTCCACGGCGGCTCCCACGATGGAATCCACGAGCCGCACAATGGGGCTGTCGCCGATGAGCAGCTCGAGATCCTCCGTGCTGGGCTCGTCGCTCTGCTCCTCCTCGGTCTCCAGCTCAAGCTCCGCGAGCGCCAGGTTCGCCGACGTCTGCTCACTGAGGCGATCGAGGATCGCCTGCTCCACGTCGCCCTCGCTGGACACATACGTCTGAATGCGATAGGGCGTGGAGAGCCGCATCTCGTCCAGCGCGTACAGGTCGGAGGGGTCCGCCATGGCCACCGAGAGGACATCGCCGGCCAGTTGGAAGGGAATCGCCCGGTGCCGGCGGATGACCTTCTCGGGCAGTGCCGCGAAGGCGCCCTCGTCGATCCCGACCTCGGCCAGATCGACGAACTCGACACCCAACTGCCGCTCCAGCGCCCGGCCGATGTCCTCTTTCGTGGCGAAACCGAAGTCAATGAGGATCGAGCCAAGGAACCGGTTGCAGTCCTGCTGGGCCGTGAGGGCCTGGTTGAGCTCCTCCTCCGTGATGGCGCGGTCGGCTATGAGGATTTCGCCCAGCCGCGAGGTAGCAGTGGCAACTGCTGTGCTCATGGGATGCAAGTCCTCCACCCGTAGAAGGCGAGGGATAAGGGACGACACGCTCTGTGCGGCGCCGACCGCGGCTCTCGTCCCTGTCCTGTTCCCTTATCCCTCGTCGATGCCGTTAGTGGGCTTGTTCCACTGCCGTGTAAACGGGTTGTCACAGAAGGTTTTCGCCATCGCAATCCCCCGGAAACCCATTCTGCGGGCACTATGGGGCGGAATGCGGCCCCGGGGCTCGCCCGTCGGCCGCGCCGGGCAGGTGTGTGCTCCGAGGTGAGAGAACAGGACCACAACGCGGTCGCCCACACGTCGTTCGAGTCACCCGCTGCCCCGCGACGATAGCGGGCAGCGAGTGGCAGAGAGGAGAGAAGGCCTATGCCAACGCGATCAACGCGTTTTGACGATGCCCTGCGGGAGCTGCAGGCGGACCTGCTGCGCATGGCCAGCTTCACGGAGCAGATGCTGGGCGACGCCGTGCGGTCCTTGACGGAGCAGGATGCGTCCCTGGCCGATGACGTGATACGGAGAGATGACACGGTTGACGACATGGACATGGACATCGAGGCCAGATGCATGCGTATGCTCGGCCTGCACCACCTGGGTTCAAAGGACTTGCGAATCATCGGGACGGCCATGAAGGTGATAGCCGACCTGGAGCGCATTGGCGACTACTCCGTGGACATCGCGCGCACGGCGAAGGTGCTCGCCGGTACGGAGTACTCCGAGCCCCTGGAGGACATCCCGCGGATGGCCGAGCTGACTCAGGGGATGGTGCGGGATGCGCTCACGGCCTTCGTGCGCCGGGACCTGAAGCTCGTGCGGAAGGTGTGCGATGAGGATGAGGCCGTGGATGGACTGTGGGAGTTGCTGATGCAGGAGTTGGTCGGCCGCATGAGCGGCGACCCGGCGGTGTGTCAGCAGGCGACCCACCTGCTCCTGGTGGCCCGGTACCTGGAGCGCATCGCCGACCACGCCACGAACGTGGCGGAGCGAGTGGCCTACATCGAGACCGGGAAGCTGGAGCAGTTAGCCGCGAGTCACAAGACGTCGTGACCGGCGTCAGCCCCACCACTCCAGCACCTTGTCGCGGCTCAGGAGCAGGAAGCGCCGGTCCGGGCTGAAGACCTCCAGAGTGATCGTGTCGTCGTAGCCGTGGGCCTTGAGCTGCTCGATGACCTCGGGCCACGCCACGCTGCCGGTCCCCAGGGGCAGATGCAGATCATCGCGGACGTGCGGCCCCATGTTGTCAGAGAAGTGCACGTGTAGCAGCCTGTCGGCGAAGGCCTCGAGGAAGCAGTCCGTTTGATTTTCCGGCGCGATGAGGTTCGCGTGTCCCACGTCCAGGTGCAGGCCCAGACCGTCCACCGCGGCAAACAGCGCCTCGAAGTCGCCGACCGTGCTCAGTGTCCCGTACGGTCCGTTCTCAACCATCGGCCGCAGTCCCCGCGCCACCGCGGCCGCCGCGAGCCGTCCCAGCACTTCGACATGCGCCGCCAGAACCTGCTCTTTGCTGAACACCGTCGGCCTCATCGCCTGCGGGTGGATGTTCACTCGCTTCACGCCCAAAGCCTCGAACGTGTCAAAGGCCGCCGTGAACTCGGCGACGGCGGCCTCCCGCAGCCCCTCGAGCGGCGATGCGAGGGGCAGGTAGTACGCCGTGTGGCCGATGAGCCCGAGCCCGTGTTGGTCAGCCGTGTCGCGTATGCTCTGCAGCTCAGGCTGCATCGCCGACGCCGACGCCGACGGCGGCTCCAGCGTGAAGTCAACGAACTCGAAGCCGTGCTGCGCCGCCCAGGCGAACTCCTCCCGCGGCGGCTTGCGTGGGTCATTCATCATGCCAAGCTGCATGGACGGTCCTCTCTCTCTCCGAGTGCGGCAATCTGAGGCAAGCCGGGCGCCCCCGATGGGGACGCCCTTCGATCACGGTACATTCGCCCAGACGGCCCGCTCGTCCTGCCTCGGGAAGCCCGGGGCCGCAGGCTCCCTCGCTCGGACAGAGAAACACAGAGACCGTGTAGTAGAAAGATGGTACATGGTCTGTGAGGGTGAGACGGCGGCCGGGCGGACGTTGACTTGCGCAATGCTGCCCTGGCGGTCGCCGCCGGAGGGCCGATGAGAGCCAGGAACGCGAACACAAGGTGCAGGGGGAGAGGGACGCCCCTGCTCGCCGCTGTTGGCTGGGTGCTTCTCAGTGTCGCGCTGACCGGTGCGTCGAGCTCACGGAAGGCCGGCGACACGAAGGCAGCGCCCGGGTCAGAGGCCGGCGGCGGCGCCGTGCGTGACGAAGCGGCCCAGGTGCGGCCATTTGAGCTTCAGGTACTGGAGCTGATCAACCAGGAGCGGAAGCGGCGCGGAGTGCCTCCGCTGAAGCTCAGCTCGAAGCTGAGCCGTGTAGCGCGGACGCACAGCGAGGAGATGCGGGACAAGGGATACATGGGTCACATCTCGCCCGTGTCCCGGCACAGCACACCCCGGAAGAGGTTCCGCCGCGTCTTCGGCTACGAGCCCTACCTCATCGGCGAGAACGTCGCCCGGCGCGCGGGACCCCAGTGGTGTTTGACCGCGGAGAGGATCGGGAAGACGCATCAGGGCCTCATGGGCAGCAGACATCACCGCGACAACATCCTGCGGCCCGAGTTCCGGCACGTCGGCATCGGCATTGCCGTCAATGAGGGCGGCCACTACTGGGTCACGGAGGTGTTCGTCCGGGCGTCGGCGCCCGGTGAGGAGAAGGACGCCAGCAGGCTGGCCAGGAAGCTGTAGGTCGCCTCACTCCCGTGCGCTCCCGAAGGACGAGCCTCCCTCGCAGTTCGCCCCGCTCGCCCCAGAGAGTCGGGAGGCATAACCGCGTCGCGGATCGTTCGTACTAGAGCATACCCCAGCGTCCACGCGGGGCCGGAGCCGGGTTGCGCGCCGCGGGGGAGGAACACACCGGCACGTCGGGAATAACACCAGCTACCGTCTGCCCGCGAGCAGCGGCCCCCGCACGGGCCAGTCAACTGAGAACGACCGATAGCGTCGCCGCGCAGGACACCGTGCGTTCTGCGCCCGGAAGAAGCGTGAGAGATGGATTTGTCTCGGAAGCAAGGGCGCATCGCGCGCGTGACCGCGCACATAGAGGAAATGATGCAGGAGATGGAGGAGAACGCGCGCAAGGTGCTCCTCAAGGCCAACGTCACGGCCCGGACCCGCAAGGCCATCGAGGTGGCGCACAAGCGCTACGTGCTCTGGCAGGGGCTGCGCGTGCGCAACAGGTTCTCCCGCGAGCAGCAGCGCTGGATGCGGTTGCTGCTGGTGGATCGGCTCATTGAGAACCCCCATCTGCACGACAAGCTGCGCCAGACCGTTCAGCAACTGCGGCAGAACTACGGCTTCGAATGGGTGAGTTGTCCGTTCACGGCGCTGGCGCAGGCCGAGGCGCGCAAGATCATCCTCATGGCGGCCGAGTCCGAGTTCGGGGACACGCCCATGGCGGGCCCGCTCGCCTTCGTCCGGTTCCACAACCAGACGCACAAGATCGAGGACATCACGAACTACGACGAGGCGTACCTGCGGGCCGTTCGGCTGGACGCCGACCGGGCCTTCGTTGACAAGGGCGCCGCCCTGCGTGAGGAGCTCGGCATCAAGGCCCCGGCGGCCGGGGCCGCCGGCGGACCGGCGCGGGTGGCCGCCGCCGAGCCCCGACCGAGCGAAACCTGACGGCGGAGCGGGCAGTGCCGGACGCGTCATGAACCTCCGACAGCTCGTCAGTGACGCGCTGGACCTCGTCTTCCCCCCCAAGTGCCAGGTCTGCGGCCGGTTCTCTCCCGAGTTGTTCTGCGACACGTGCCGGGCGTCCGTCGCACCGATCCGATCGCCCTTCTGCCACGGCTGCGGTCGCCCCTTCGACCCCAAGGGCACCGCCGGAGACCGCTGTGGCGACTGCCGCCTGGGCGCGTTCCACTTCGACATCGCCCGCGCCCCGGCCACGCACACGGGCGCCCTCCGCAAGGCCGTCATCGCCTTCAAGTTCTACGGCCGCCGGCGGCTGGCCCAGCCCCTCGGGGAGGTGCTGGCCGAGTTCGTCCGGGAGCTGCCCCCCGGCCCGCAGGCGATCGACGCGGACGCCATCGACGCGGTCGTCCCCGTTCCGCTGCACGAGGCGCGGGAGAACTGGCGCGGGTACAACCAGGCGGTGCTGCTCGCCGAGCACCTGGCCGCGGCCATTGAGCGGCCGCTCCGGCCCGATGTGCTCGTGCGCCGCCGCCCGACCGAGCCGCAGATTGACCTCACGCCGCGGCAGCGGCAGACGAACGTCCGCGGCGCCTTCGAGGTCCCGCTCCCCGAGGCCGTGGAGGGACGCTCTCTCCTGCTCATCGACGACGTGTTCACGACGGGGAGTACGCTCAGCGAGTGCGCGAGGGTCCTGAAGCGCGCCGGCGCCGCGCACGTGGCGTGCCTGACACTCACACGCTCCCGGCCGGACTGGGACAAGGACAGGGACTTGTTCTGAGAGGCCGGCGCTGCGGGCTACTCGTCTGTCGCGCCGCGAAGCCCCTCGAACTCACTGAGCAGGTCGTTCCGGCGGGCGATCA
Organism: Armatimonadota bacterium; assembly: GCA_050114035.1. GTDB lineage: Bacteria > Armatimonadota > Zipacnadia > JAUWAU01 > JAUWAU01 > JAUWAU01. The sequence continues at coordinate 17,301 of JASFTE010000026.1, forward strand.
CCGTCGCCTCAAACAGGTAGTCAGCCGACCGCCCCGCGTCGCCCCAGTCGCACTCCAGGACGTCGGCGGTCAGCAGCCCGCGCTCCAGGTAGGCGTTGTTGACGTCCGTGATCTCCAGCTCCCCGCGGCCCGACGGCGTCAGCTCGGGGAGGATATCCCACACCAGCTCGTCGTACATGTACGCCCCG
>JASFTE010000027.1:0-17348 GCA_050114035.1 Armatimonadota bacterium
CCCGCTGAGCCCCACCCGGGACGCCATGGGCCGACGGTCGTGGTTCGTTCCCATGGAGCCCCTGGCCGACGCGCTCGAGGGAGTCTCATCGACCGGCTGGACGGTCTTCTGCCACGACTTCTGGCAGGACTACCCGTTCGCCGAAGGCGATGACACGAGTAGCAGCGCGCACGCGGGAGCCATGACGCGGCCACGGAACCGCGGCGAGCATCCACGCAACCCCGCCGTCAGCCTCATCGTGTACCCGGACTTCGAGGGGGACAAGCAGCGCTACGGGAAGCTGGGAACGCTCACCACGCGTGACGAGAGCTCCTACGAGGGGTATACGTTCGGCCTCGCCGACGTGAGGAAGGTGAGCATTCTGGACGTGCGCAAGGACCCGGGCGTGCCGCTGCTGTACGCGGGGTTCGCGGGGCTCACGCTGGCGATGATGGTGGTGCTGTATCTCATGCCGCGCACGGTGCGGCTGCATGCCCGGCGCGAGCGGGGCACGACACACGCGGTCGTGGGAGGGACCGGGCGGACGGGAGCGTTCGAGCGCGAGTTCGCCGCCATCGCCGAGGCAGTGGACGCGGAGGCGACCAAGTAGAACCCGGCCGCTCTGACGGAGCCCGAGGAGGCCGAGCAGTTGGAGTACGCCAAGCTGCTGCTGACGACCATCTCCACCATCGCCTTTGCGGCGGCGTGCAGCGCCTACGCTCTGTACGTTGCCTTGAGGCACGTCAAGGCCATAGGCTGGGTCGCCACCGGGGTGGCATGGCTGGGACTGGGCATCAATACGGTGGCGCTCGTGCTGCACGGGATGCAGGAGGGACGCCTGCCGCTCACCAGCGGCTTCGACTTCGCGATGCTGTTCGCGTGGGGCACCGTGTTGGCCTATCTCGTCATCGAGATCCTGACAGGCCAGCGCACGCTCGGGGGCATCCCCCTTCTCCTCGCCGTGGGCCTGCATCTGTACGCACGCCACATATTCGGCAGCCAGCCGCAAGTGGACCTGCCCCCGGCGCTGAAGAACCCGTTCTGGCTCACGGTGCACGTCATCGTGGCCATCGTGGCGTACGGTGTGTTGGCGGTGTCCTTTGCCACGGCCATCATGTACCTGCTGCGTCGCTGGGGCGATAAGCGTTCATGGGAGTGCCTGACCGGGCGTATCCCGGAGCAGAAGTGGTTGGACGTTGTGACGTACCGGGTGGTGGGGTTCGCCTTCCCCTTCCTCACACTGGTGGTCATCACCGGGGCGATCTGGGCCGATACAGCGTGGGGGAGGCCCTGGCAATGGGATCCGAAGGAGACACTGTCGCTGGTGTCGTGGGCCTTCTACGCCCTGTATCTGCACGCGAGGCTGCTGACGGGATGGCGCGGTCTCGGCACCGCCATCTGCGCCATCGTGGGCTTCCTCGCCGTGCTCTTCTGCTACATCGGGCCAAACTACCTGCCCGGGCTGCATAGCTACCAGATGGACTAGACGGATCGCCATGCACATCGAAGCGGTGGGCCTGAGCCACAAGACGGCGCCGGTCGAGATGCGGGAGCGCATCGCCTTCTCGGAGCAGAGGGTGCGCGAGGTGCTGCCCGTGCTCACCGATCTGCCCGGTGTGGCGGAGGGCACGATTCTCTCCACCTGCAACCGCACGGAGCTGTATGCCTGCCTGGCCGACGGCTACCACCAGCACGACGGCATGGCCGAGATGCTCTGTCGCTACTACGACGGGCCCGAGGAGGCGCTGCGGCCGCGCCTGTACATGCGGGAGGACGCGGACGCGGTGCACCACGTGTTCCGGGTGGCGGCCGGGATCGACTCCATGGTGGTGGGGGAGGGCGAGATACTCGGGCAGGTGCGGCGCGCGCGGGAGGCCGCTCAGGAAGGCGGCGCGCTCGGCGGCGCGCTGTCGCGCATGCTGCGGGAGGCTATCGGCACCGGCAAACGCGTGCGCACGGAGACGGCCATCGGTGAGGGCGCCGTGTCGGTGGCCTCCGTTGCGGTGAGTCTGGCGGGGAGCATCTTCGGGGATCTGGCGGACACCACCGTGCTGGTGCTCGGCGCCGGCGAGACGGCGGAGCTGACGCTGAAGCACCTCGTCGGCAGCGGCGTCCGTGCCGTGGTCGTGTCCAACCGCACGCACGAGCGGGCCGAGGCCCTCGCCGCGGCCTACGGCGGCGACGCCATACGCTTCGACGGTTTCTCGGTGCGGCTGCCCGACGCCGACATCGTCATCTGCTCCACGGCCGCCCCCCATCCCATCGTGCAGCCTGAGGTCGTGGCCGCGGCCATGCGCGAGCGGAAGGGGGCGCCGCTGTTCTTCATAGATATCGCCGTGCCGCGCGACGTTGATGCCGCCGTGGCGCAGCTCGACAGCGTGTTCCTCTACGACATCGACGATCTGCAGGGCGTGGTGGCCGAGAACCTGGCGGCACGACAGGCCGAGGTGGACCGCGCCGAGGAGATCGTGCGCCGCGACGCCGAGGGTTTCCTGAAGTGGATCCGGCAGCAGCCCATCACGCCCACGCTGGTGGCGCTCAAGGAGCACGTGCACGCTCTCGTGCAGGCCGAGCTGGACGGCGTGTGCGGCAAGCTGTCCTCGGAGCGGGACCGGGAGCTGGCGGCGCGGCTGGCGCGCTCCATCGCCAACAAGATCCTGGCCACGCCGTTCAAGGAGCTGAAGCGCGCGGCCGAGCGCAACAGCCACGACGCGATGGCGGAGCATGTCCGCCGGCTCTTTGGGCTGGAGAACGGGGAGGAGCGATAGCGGTGACGGCCAACCCGATCCTGCTTGGTTGTTCCTCCATCGCCTACCTGGCTGCGGGCGTTCTGTACCAGTGCAACTTCCTGCCCCGCTGGCGGCCCATGGCGCGCTACGGGACGGGCGCAGCCGTCGTTGCGCTGGCAATCCACAGCGCCGCGCTCGTGGTGTTTGCGTTTGAGGAGGGGCATCTGCCCGTCACAAACATCGCGGAGTCGCTCGCCGTGTTCGCCTGGCTCGGCATCATCGCCTATCTTCTGGTCGAGCACTGGCGTGACGTGCGCGTTGTGGGTGCCTTCGCCTTCCCGCTGCTGTTTCTGCTGGTGCTCGGCGCCGCGGTGGCCATGGCCGGGGGGCATGCGGCGTCGCCGGAGCGTGCGGCGAAGCTGACGCCCGTGTGGCTTCTCCTGCACGTGACGCCGTCGCTGCTCAGCTATGCGGCCTTCCTGCTGGCCTTCTGCAGCGGCGCCATGTACCTGCTGCACGCCAGGCTGCTCAAGGTGAAGCGCCTCGGCGGGGCCCAGGGCGCGCTGCCGTCGCTCGAGACCCTCGATGGGCTCAGCTACCGCCTCGTCGCCTTTGGGTTCGTCATGCTCACGATCGGCATCGGCACAGGCGTGGCGTGGTACGGGCGGAGCCTGGGTGACTACTGGGGCTGGGTGCGGGCCGAGATGGGGCCGATGGTGACGTGGGCGGTGTACGCGGCCTACATCCACGCCCGGATGGTGGCCGGGTGGCACCGGGCGCGGGCCATGTGGCTGCTGGTCGTGGGTTTCGTCGTGGTGCTTGTCACATACCTCGTCACCCACAGCCTCCTGCCGGGTCCGCATCGAGAGCCGCCCATGTGAGCGCGGGCCGCCGGCAGAGAGGTACGTGCCCAGGCAGGTCCGAACAGGCCGGCGGCGCTGGCGCAACGCGGGCCGGGGAGGCGCACCGCGGGCAGTTGAGGCCACCGATGGCTGAGGGAATCGTGTACCTTGTGGGCGCGGGGCCGGGCGACCCGGGGCTCATTACGCTGCGGGGCCTGGAGTGCCTGCAGAAGGCCGATGTCATCCTCATGGATCGCCTCGCCGCGCCGGCGCTGCGCCGCCATGCCCGGCGCGACGCGGAGGCCATTGATGTGGGGAAGCAGCCGGGGCGGCACCGGATGCGGCAGGAGGAGATCAACGCTCTGCTCGTGCGGCTGGCGCAGGAGGGCAAGACGGTCGTGCGGCTCAAGGGCGGTGATCCCTTCGTCTTTGGCCGCGGTGGCGAGGAGGCGGAGGCGCTGGCCGCCGCCGGCGTGGCCTTTGAGGTCGTCCCCGGGATCAGCTCCACCATCGCCGCCCCCGCCTACGCCGGCATCCCCGTGACACACCGCGGCGTTGCGTCGAGCTTCGCCGTTGTCACGGGACACGAAGACCCGACGAAGGGCGAGTCGGCCATCGACTTCTCGAAGCTCGCCTGCGGTGTGGACACGATCGTGTTCGCCATGGGCATGGGCAGGCTGCGCAGCATCGCGGGCGAGCTTATGAAGTACGGCCGCCCGGGGAGCACTCCGGTGGTCATAATCGGCTGGGGCACAACGGCGCGGCAACGCGTTGCCACGGCGTCGTTGGACTCCGTCGCCGACGTGGCCGAGGAAGCTGGCGTGAAGCCGCCCGCCATCTTCCTGGTCGGCGAAGTGGCAAAGCTGCGCCAGACGCTGCAGTGGTTCGACAATCGGCCGCTGTTCGGCAAGCGGATCGTCGTGACGCGGGCGCGGGAGCAGGCCAGCGAGCTCATGGCGCTCCTCGCCGCGCAGGGCGCGGAGCCGATACTGCTGCCGGTCATCAGGATCACGGGCCCGGAGGATCTGGGCGCGCTGGACGAGGCCATCGGTCAGCTCGACACCTACGACTGGATCGTGTTCACCAGCCCCAACGGCGTGGACGCCCTGGTGCAGCGGCTGCTCGACTTGGGCGAGGACGTGCGCGCGATGGCGGGAGCGTCGCTGGCCGCCATCGGGCGGGCCACGGCGGAACGGCTGGAGAGCAGAGGGCTGCGGGTGGAGCTGGTGCCGGAGGAGTTCGTCAGCACCAGCCTGGGTGAGGCGCTCGTAGCCCGAGGCGTGGACGGCAAGCGCGTGCTTCTGCCGCGAGCCAAGGTGGCGCCGCCAACGCTGCCCGCCCTGCTGGAGGCGGCCGGAGCGCTTGTGGATGTGGTGCCGGCGTACGAGACGGTGCCCGACGGCGAGGGGGCAGACGAGGTGCGAGGCGCCCTCGTGGGGGGAGATGTGGATGTCATCACCTTCACCAGCTCCTCCACCGTCCGCAACTTCGTCCAGGCTATGGGGCCATCCGGTGACGTGCAGGCGCTGACCCGGGACGTCCTCGTCGCCTGCATCGGCCCGGTGACGGCCGAGACGGCACGGGAGGAGGGGCTGGCAGTCGGGCTGGTGGGCAGCCCGCCCATCGCCAGCTTCGTTGATGCCCTCGCCGAGCACTTCGGCGCCGAGCGCCGGGGTCAGGACTTCGGCTGTCGTCTGCATCCTCCATACTAACGAGTGGGTCTATTCCGTCGGGGGGAGGGCAACGCCCATGAGGGACATGCGTACGGACTCTCGGCAGGCTGAAGAGACCGCGCCGGACGTGTGGGGCGAGGTCGTACAGGCGTATGCGCGCGGAGAGGACGCCGCGTACGCGATGCGCCGCGAGGACGGCTTCCTGGACGAAATGCGCTCGCCGGCGGACTACTTCGACGTGAGGGTCTCGCCGCAAGAGGAGGAAGCGCTGCAGCATGCGCGCGGGCGCGTGCTGGACATCGGCTGCGGCCCTGGTCGCGTTCTCCTGTATCTCCAGGAGCGCGGCCTCGCGGTCACGGGCATAGACAGCTCCCCGCTGACGGTCGAGGTGGCGCGGGAGCGGGGCGCCCGCGACGTCCGGCTGATGTCGCTGACGGAGCTGGACTTCCCGGCAGGCTCCTTCGAGACGGCGCTGTTCTTCGGCAACAACTTCGGCCTCGCCGGCACGCTCGACGCGACGCGGGACGTCCTTCGCCGGCTGCACGATGTGCTATCGCCGGATGGGGCCATAATCGGCCAGAGCTGCCACGCGACGGCGACGGAGAGGCCGGAGCACCTCCACTACCAGGCTCAGAACCGGGAGCGCGGGCGCTACGTGGGGCGGGTGACGATCCGGATGGAGTTCGGCGGCAAGGTCAGCCCGTGGTGGGATCTGCTGCTGCTGGAGAAGCCCGTACTCGAGGAGCTGCTCAGGGAGAGTGGTTGGGCGGTCACGCACTGGATAGATGGTGAGCGGGCGGCGTATTGGGCGGTGACTGAGAGGGCGTAGGTGCGACCCGGCAGGTGGGCGCCACGTGCGTATGTCCGCGAGCATCCCCCGCCGGTGTCCGCCGCACACGCCGCCTACACCGCCACGACGTTGAGCCACAGGAACTGGAACCAGATCCCCTCGCGCGGCCGCGGGCGCAGCGTCAGGCAGTGGGAGCTATCGCCACTGCCGGGCAGCTCCACGAGGGCGAGCCAGGTGCCGTCACTGGTGCGCCGGAAGCTGAGTGGCTCGTCGTTCATGGCGCAGGCGATGAAGTCCATGTAGTTCTCTCGCTCTGAGTGTAGCGAGAGCTCCACCAGGTACGCCAAGGGCTGGTCGGCCCTACCGGGGGTGCGGAGCCTGATGTAGAGGAGCGACTCGGTATCGCGGAGCTCGGGGTGGCGGCCGCCGACCCAGCATTCGCCCTGCCGCAGCCTGTACGGAGTCACGGTCCCCCGGAGAGAGAGGTAATTCAGCGGCCCGCCGGCCCGGTACGGCTCGCCATCGCGCTCGCAGTGCGTCGGGGTCAGCGTCACGCCCAGGGCGTAGGCTTCCGCCAGCGGGTTGCGGTACCGCTGCACACTGCGCAGAGCTGCCGAGGATGGTGGGGGATCGCCCTCGGCGCTGCCCTCGGGGACTCCCAGGCTTTGCAGCAGCGCGCGCCCTCCCGGCATGCCGGAGACGGCACCCATAAGCCGCTCGCGGCTGGACGGCTCACGCCGTGGGCCTCCCGGGGTGGCCGCCTCCGACGGCCGCCAGTCGGCGGAAGAAGGACCTGCGATTCGCATCAGCCTGCGGCGGTGTTCCCGGATCGTCATGACGCACATCGGGCATTGCTCGTTCTCTCCCTCTTCTGCATACGGTCTCTCGCGATTGCGCTGTGGCCTGCTTCGTCGCACGGTTCGTGGCCGGCGCCATCCGGGCCTTCATGCCGGCCCTGCCGAAGCGACGGCTGCGCTACACGGCAATGACGTGGAGCCAGGGGAAGTGCAACTAGTCCGCGCTCTTCATCCACGGACGGGCGTCTATCGAGTGTCCGCCGACGGTGATGCTCGGGATCTTGAGCGCCGCCATCGCCTCGCACAGCGCGTGGTTGGTCGCGTACGGGCCCTGGTACCTGTCCACCTTGCAGATGTAGACTCCGGCCCCGCGCGGGTCGGGATCAAGGTAGACGTTGTCCTTCACCGGGCACTCCTTGCTCGCCGCCCCCGTCCAGACGTCCCTCTTCTGGGGCCCGTACATGGTGCCCACCTCGATGATGTGGATGAGCCACACCGGGTTCTCGTACCGCACCAGCGGCGGCAGGTCGCTCTTCGGCTTCTCGGACTCATCCGGCGGCTTGCCGATGGGCTCCACGGCGAGCTTGGCCTCGTCCGGCGGCTCCTCCTTCTCCTTCACCACCACCTCGGCGCTGCCCTTGCATGGAAGCGCGTTCTTCCCATAGAGGAAGCCGGAGTCCACGTAACCGCGGAAGACGACCTCCACGCGGTATGTGCCGTCCTCGCGCGGAGCATGGTACGGCGCGGTGGCCTTCCCGTCTCCGCTCCACTGGAAGTCCTCAACGGCCACGCCGTTCGTGCGCTCGGTCCTGATCTCGCCCAGCGTCTTCACGGCCTCTCCGTCCTTGTTGACGATCTGCACGATGATCGTCCCGTCGCCCCGGGGCTCCACGGTGCCCGGCTCGGCGGAGATGCGCATCTGGGTGGCAAAACCCGTCGCCACCTCGCACGTCGCCGTCCCCACCTGCCTCATGCCCGTCTCCTCATCGGCCTTCGAGATGAAGGCCGTGATGTCGTACCGGTAGTTCTCCGAGTCCGGGGCCTCCCATATCGCCACCTGGCTCGGCTCCACCAGCGGCGGGCTGAGCACCCCCGTCCGGCTGCCGAAGCCCGCCACCTGCCACGCGCTCCCCTTCGGCCTGATGCGTAGATGCAGGAGCGCCTGGGGCTTCCGGTCCCCTCCCATCGTCTCGGCCATCACCGCCACACTCGACCGCCCCTTTGGCTGCACGATGCTCGGCGCCGCCTTCACCTGCAGCGCCACGATCTTGCTCGGGTCGTAGAACACGTCACTGGCCGTCGGGTTCACATTCCCGTTGGCTGCCAGGAACGCGTACCGCCGCAGAAGCTCCTGCGGCGTCATGGTGCGGCTGCTCGGATGCGCGTCGTCCGGCAGATACACGTACTTCCCCGTGCTCCACCAGCGTTTGTGCTGCGCGTCCCAAATCAGCAGCCCGCTGGCCCACGCATACGCATCCCGGACTCCCGGCAGCGGCCGGATGTCCAGCGTCAGCCGGTCCAGTTGTGGGAACTGCTTGTCGAACGCCTGCAGTCGACCGTCGTTTGGCCTCCCCTCCACGAGCACGCCGGACGTCCGCCGCTCCAGCCGCCCCCGGAGCCGTTCCGACGCGGCCATCATCGCATTCCCCACCTGCCCGTATGTCTTGATGAAGTCGCCGATGGTGGGCACCTTGTCCCCGAAGGTCTCGAAGATCCAGAACAGGCCCTCCATCCCATTGAGCATGCGCCTTACCTGGGGCGTGGGCGACTGCTGTTCCCACTTCCGGCACAGCCCCATGAGCGAGTTGAGCTTCTGGGCATAGTCCAGTCCGGTGTTCGCCGCCGCGATCTCCTGCCTCGCCAGCGCGAGTTGGTGGCCCATGAGCTGGTCGAGCCACACAATCTGGTTCGGCCACGTGTCGGCCTGGTTCAGCTTCTCCTCCATCTGCCGCAGCGTATCGTGGATTGTCTTGGTGTGGCTGAAGAGACTCCACGCCTGGTCCAGCGCCTTCTGCCGCTCCTTCGTGAGCTTCGAGATCTGCTCGGTCGTGTCCGCGATCTGCCGAATCAGCGACTCGGGGGCGCCGGCCGGGTCCTTGTCCCGCTGCGCCTCGAGCGACTTGAGCTTCGCCTTGAGGGGGTCGAGCGTCGGATCGAAGTGCTCATTCAGCGCCTTCGTGAACGCCTGCAGGAACGCCCCGAACTCCATCACCGTCGCGCTGCCGGGCGGCGCGCTCCGGGCGGGGGATAGGCACAGACACACTGCCACGGCGAATGCGGCAGCCGGGACTGCTCCGCGGTGCAACATCGTGCGTACCTCCAATGGATGCGAAATGAGACGCCACATTCCCTCGCGCTACAGGCCTTCACGTACTGCATCCGTGTGCATCGCGCCGAAGTCCACCCGGACCACGTTCCGGCCGATGTCGCAGAGGGCCACGTCCTTGGCGACGGTGAACCGCACCCGTGCGGCGGCGCGAGGCGTCTGCCCGCTGCCCTGATTGAGGAAGGTGACGACGCAGGCCCAGTCCGCCCCGCTCCGCGCCTGCCGAGAGCCGACTTGCCCCACCAGGCTGAGCCATTCCTGCAGCTTCGGCACGCGCCCGCTGCCCGACACCTCATCGTGGTACCGCATCACGTTGGCGCCTTCCGGCCATCGCTTCACGACGTACCCGACGCGACCGCCGATGTTGAGCCAGTCGGTGTCCATGACCACGACTCGAGCCTCCGCCCCGCCGACGCCGACCGCTCTCGTCGCGCCGTGGCGCCCGTAGAGCGTGCGCTCGTTCCGGCCGATGTCGTATTCGAGCCCGAGCACCCCCGTCTCGCGCGATTGCCACGCGAAGTCGGGCCCGGGCGTGAGGCGCTCGATGTATACCGTCACGTCAGCGGGCAGCGAGGTGAACGAGAACGCCTGCTCTACGGCGCCGTCGAGGCGCGCGAGGGCGCCGGTGACGCTGAAACTGTCCCGCCCGACGTGATGGCGCACGCGCTTCAGCTCGGCGCGCGCCGCCGATGCGTCGGCGCCATTGATGAGGCCCGTGTACGAGGCGAAGTGCGGCCACAGCACCCAACTGCCGTTGCGCGGCAGCGCCAGGGCCATGCGCTTCGGGCCCCATGAGAAGGAGGCGAACCTGGTGGGCGTGCGATGGACGATGACTTGCCCGTGCTCCAGGTAGGTGACGCCACGGAGCCTTTGCTCCACATCTGCGCGGCGGGCGGGCGACGGACCGGCCCCGAGCCGCGCGCGGGCCAGGCAGCAGGCCACGATCCGACTGGCGCACAGGCCGCCGAACTCCAGATCCCGCCGCACATTGTAGAAGCCGCCCTCCGCGCGCTGCAGGCGACGGGCGTACGTCAGGGCGACTTGCTCCCAGTAGGCCGCGTCGCGGTCCTGGGCAAGCAGTGCCATGAGTGCGAAGAGCATCACGTCCGTGTTCTGTCGATGGCTGGCGCTCTTCCAGTCGTCGCCGCTGAAGTAGATGGCTCCCCCGTCCCAGCCCATGCACCGGAACACTACGCTCAGGCAGTCGCGGGCGTGATGCAGACATGCCTCGGGCGGCTGCCCGCCGGCGAGCAGGTAGGGAACCGCGTTCTCGATCAGCATGGCGACGCTGGTCTTCAGGTAGCCGAGGTGGACAATGCCGTGGTTCTCGAGGGTGAAGTCCGGGTGGACGTTCACCGTGCTCACCCAGTCGCGGACCCTCCGACCATCATCGCCCACGCTCTCGTCCTCGGCATCTAGCGCCACCGAGAGCGAGTTGTACATCCAGCGCTTTGCCGCCCGGCCCCAGCGTGGGGCGCGCGGATGGCGCGGGAGCATGTTGCAGGCGAGGGACAGTATCTGGGCGTTCCACGCGTTCTCCTCGGCGCCGGTGTCGCGGAACTCGCTGCTCTTGGGCTTCAGGCGGAGGAACCGGTCGGCCTCGAACTGCACGAGGCGCGCCGCGCCGGCCTGGAGCTCGGCGTCGAGATGCCGCCACAGCATCCACGCCGCCTGCCCCACCGAGCGGGACCACATGGCCGACTGCCACTGGTTGCCCCACTGGCGACCGTTGGCGCACGTCCCGCCCCCCGTCACGTGGCCCTGCACCAGATACCGCAGCGCGGCCACGGCGTCCTGCCGCATTCGCGCCCGGCGTCCGGCACTGAGAGTGACCCCGCCGGGCGGTTGTGCCTCGGCGAGGAAGGCATTCACCAGCGCGGCGTAGGCAATGGGGCGGATGTCGTTCTCCGCGTGCCCGCTGCGGCCATAGTACCCGCACCCGGGCCTCTCCGGCACGGGTTGCATGCGCTCCAGCAGGATCGCGTCCCAGTCCAGCAGCGACCTGAAGTAGATGCGCATGAGCCGGCGCGCCCGGGGCGTCGTGGATCGGCACAGCAGCGCCTCGGGCGGCAGGGCCTCGACGCACCCAACCAGTGCCGACGCCTCGAGGGGCGCTTCGGGGCCGGAGGCCGCGGAGACGGCGGATGAGGTCAGCGCTGCCATGATACCCAGCGCCGGCCACGTTCTCAGGTTCACGCTTGGCATGGGGTGGTGCCTTTCAATCGGATCGAGGCCGGGGCGCACCTCCCAGGCGGCGCACCCTCGCGGTGATTTCCCGACTGGCGTACAGACACCTGGTCGCACCGGGACGCCCGCGCCCAGAGGCGAGCTGCGGGGGATGTGATGGCGCGCACACCCGCTTTTGATCCTCGTCTCGTTTGGTGACCCGCCGGCGGAGGAAACCCTGTGGGTGGAATCGCGTGGACGCGTGGGTCGGCCAGCTCGCAGGCCCACTCCAACCCGCCGCCGACCCACGCCGCGCGATCCGCTGACCGGCAGAGACGGTCCAGGGAAGGAGAAGAGACGATGAGACCCAGAGCGATTGTCGCAGCCGTTCCGCTTCTCGCCATGGTGGGGCTCCTCGCGGGCTGTGGGGGCGGGTCGTCGTCGCATCCGAAAGGCTACTTCGGCCACTTCCCCGCGCCAGACGACACGGACTTGCCGCGGGACGCCATCTTCGCGGTTTTGGCGCCCGAGTTCGCCGTTGACCGCATGCGCCTGTATCGCTGGCGCGATCGGGACGATGACCTGCATGCGTACGGTGACGAGATGACGCGCGTCAGCGCGAAGCGGTACTACGACGTCGGCGCCGGCGAGCACGTTCTCGTGCCGGGCAACTATCTGCAGACGTTCGCGCGCTATCTGCTGGTGGTGGACTACAGCGATGGCGTGCGGAGCATCTGGGCGTTCGAGAGCGGCGACTGGATCTCGGGCCGGAGCACCGAGGACGGCCCGCGGCGGTGGAGCGTACCCGCGGAGGATGCGCAGCCCGCCGAGACGCCGACGAAGAAGAGCTGGACGGCGCAGTGAGATCTGCGCATTGGCCAGCGTCCGGGAGTAGAGCAATCCGCGCCCCTGTGGGTAACGTAACGCAGGGGCGCGGGTGTGCCTCCGGACTCGGCGCGGGCATTCCGTGGTGTCGCGTGGATCGTCCGACTATGGCTTCACGGCCGAGATGCGCACGGAGCTCGCCCGGCCCGCGAGCTCGGCGGCCGCACGGTCAGATCCCTCCGGCCGGCAGCAGGAGCTCCGGCGCGGTCTCGTGATGAGGTTGGCGTAGCTCTGCCGCACCTCGTCCCTGATTGCCCCGTCACTCGGCAGCGGGGGGCCGCAGCACTCGCCGCGGACCTCCGGGCAGCAGCAGCCCCCGTCGCTTCCGCTGACTTCTTTGCCAGACTTCGCTTTCCGGCTCATGTCTGCACCTCGTCCTTCGTTCGTGCATTGCGCTCCCCGGCGGAGCCGCAGCAGGCCGCCGCGGCTTCATCTACCGCGTCGGCGAGCAGTTCGAGCGCGCCCAGCGCGTCGCCCAGCCGCTCTCGGGGAATCGCCCCAAACACCGTCGTCCAGAAGCGCGCGTAGCAGTCCTCGAGGGCTGCGATCACCTTCCGGCCCGCGGCGGTGGGCCGGGCGCAGACGTTACGGCGGTCGGCCGGGTTGTCGCAGCGCTCCACCAGGCCGTCGCGCACCAGATTGTCGATGACGCGCGTGGCGGTCCCGGGCGATACGCCGAGCGCCGTGGTCACCTCTCGCATCGTCGCGTATCCCCGCCCCCGGCCGTCGCCGCAGCACTCCGGCCTCATGGTCAACAGCGCGAGCGACTGCCCCGTCGTGACGCCGCAGCACCGCACCTCGTTGCTCTCGACGGCGCCGAGCGAGCGCACCAGCCGGAACAGCAGGGCGCCCCCGGCTTGCACTGCCTCATCCAGCGTCACCTGTGCCATCGGACGGCCCTCCTCGGACGACGGGCCCGCACCCATGGGCGTCAGTCACAGCACGCCGTTGTCTCACAGCAGCCACAAGTGGGATCAGTGCTTCGCATCCCGCTCCGGAGCACCGCCGTCGCGCAGCCCACGCCGGCGTGCACCGAGATGGCCTCCTCCGGGCAGTTGCGGGCGCAGGCGCCGCACTCCATGCACGCGTCGCGATCGGCGATACGCGCTGTCGGGTTCTCCACCACGATGACCGCGTGCGGGCAGACCTGCGCGCACCTGCCGCAGCCGGTGCACTTCTCGGCGTCGAGCTCCAGCGTCACGACATTGGGGATGTATCGCAGCCGAGCCATCGCGGCCTCCGCATTGGCTTCTCTGTCTATAGGAACCGCCCGGCGAGCCACAGGCCGACGCCTGCCACGCCCGCGACTATCTGAGCCGGCACGGCGATGCTCATCTCGCGCCGCACTCCGGAGAGCGACGTGTACGTTGATGCGCCGGTGAAGTTCATCGCGGCAAAGCTCGCGATGGCGGGCGCCATCAGCAGCCACGCGGCGCCGCTGGGCCAGTTCTCGAACACCCCGGGACGCGTGTGCGCGTACGCGGCAACGCCCAGGAACAGGACCAGACCGGTCCAGGCTCCCTTGGCCGCGAAGGCGCGCCCGGGGAGCCACGGCAGGAGCGCCGGCGCCAGAGCCGCGCCGGCGACGTAGGCTCCGACCAGCAGCAGCACGTGCCGGCTGCCGAGCGTCGCGATGCGCCCGGGCTCGTAGCCGCCCCGCCACAGCCCGGACAGGAGCAGCAGCACCACCGCCGCCACGAGGGCGTACTTGGCCCATCCCACGAGCTCCAGTGGGATAAGCGCGACGCGATCGCGCAGCGTGAACTGCACGCGGCGCATCTCCGGCGTGGCCTTCATGCCGGCCTCCAGGAATGGAGGGATGTCCTCCGCCCTGACCGGGCCGTACACCACGCGGAAGCCGCTCTGCCGGCGCACCTCGTGCGCGCTGACTCCCGGCGCGCCGAGCTGGGGGACCACGAGCTTCCGGTGCGCGACGACGTCGGCGAGGCGCACGCTTGCCACACGCTGCACGAGCTCCTCAGTGCCGAATGTCCCCTTGCCGGCCGCGCACCAGACGTTGATGCCGCGGGTGTCGAGCACGAGGATCCAGGCGTCGAGCCCGCCCAACTGCGAACGCAGGTGGTCGAAGCTCATCTTGTAGTTGGCCGAAACCAGCACCGCCGATTCCGGCGTTGGGTCCCCAACCGCGTACAGGCCCGGCTCCACCTCATACCGCATGCGGCCGATTCCCCAGCGCGCCTTCCACCTGCCGAGCGTGTCCGCGAAGCTCAGCGTCGTGCCCACGCGTGGCACAGGACCGATGGCTGTGCTCACGGTTCTCTCGATCCGGCGCTCGTCGGTGCCGGGTCCCGTCTCCTGCTCGCCTGCAGTGGAAGTCATCTGTGCCATGGGACCCAACTCTCTACCGCAGCCGACTGCGCATATTATTCCACATCGCAATTATTGTAAACCGCAAATATTGTTTTGTCAAGGTCTTTCCTGGGGCGCTTCCCTCCATGGGCTGATTGAGCAGGCCGCGCGGTGGTCGGCTTGGTCTGGGCAACGCGGAGTTGCGGGCGACACTCGGCGACAGGCCAGCGGGCCGGACCATCTGCTGTAGTTTCTCAATCCCCGTACGTGCACGGGGAACACGATCCGCGGCGGCTTCGCGCCGGAGGCGCACTGAATCCGTCGCCGGGAGCGAGTGGGGCGGGCCATCCTCGTCTGCCAATAATGTGGTATGGTGTGCCAGGATTTCCGGACCACCAACGTCATTACGGAGTCAGGAACATGAAAGGTGCCGTGTATCTGGGCGGATCGGAGATCGAGGTCAGGGAGTTCCCGAGGCCCGAGCCGGGCCCGGGCGAAGTCCTGGTCGAGATGAAGTCTGCCGGGCTCTGCGGCAGCGACCTGCACAAGTACCACAATGACCGAGCGTGGGCCGAGGAGCGGAAGGGGATGATCGCCGGACATGAGCCCGCGGGAGTCGTGGCCGAGCTGGGCCCTGACGTCGGCAACGTCTCCATCGGGGAGCGGGTCTGCGTGTACCACTCGCTCGGCTGTGGCCACTGCCGCTACTGCCTCTCGGGCGAGCCCGTGTTCTGTGCGGACGAGGGGGCCTTCGGCCGGACCCGCGATGGCTGTCACGCCGACTTCATGCTGGCGCCGGCACGCCACTGCCTCCACCTGCCGGATGAGCTGTCCTTCGATGTGGGCGCCATGCTCGCGTGCACCGCGTGCACGGCCTTCGCCGCTCTGCGAAAGCTGCCGGTCCAGGCCGGGGACACCGTGGCCGTATTCGGGCTCGGGCCGGTTGGTCTGACGGGCCTGCTCATGGCGCAGGCCATCGGGTGCCGGGGCATCGGTGTCGAAGTGAGCAGCTACCGGATCGATCTGGCCAGGCGGCTCGGGTGCGACCTGCTGGTGAACGCGCACGACAGCGACGCGCCGGAGGCCATCATGGACTTCACGGACGGCCAGGGCGCAGACGGCATCCTGGAGTGCTCGGGGGCCCCGGTGGCCCGGACTCAGACTGGCGCGGCAGCGGCCAAGCACGGTCACATCGTCATCGTGGGCGCCGGGGCGGATGAGGTACTCCTCGCTGAACGGGCTATCCTCGGCAAGGAGCTCACGATCCAGGGGAACGCCGTCTTCTCGATGCAGTCCTACTTCGAGGCCGTCGAGTTCCTCATGACGCACTCATTGCCTCTCGACGACATGGTCACCCATCGCCTCGAGATCGAGCAGGCCCCCGAGGCGTTCGCCTTGTTCGATACCGGAGATACGGGGAAAGTCGTCTTCGCCTGGCCATAGAGCCGGATGCCGGGCGAATGAGGACGCCAGATGGACATGCGGCACAGGCTCACAACAGCAACGGACCGGCAGCGCTTCGGCGCCCTCGGTAGCTCGGGGATGGGGTCAACGGCCGGCGGGCCGGACTGCCTGCTGCGATCGCTGGTGCCGAGGCCGTTCATCCAGAACACGATACGGAGTGGGTATGCGCCAGAGGGGGAGTGAGCGCGTCGCGGGGAGCGCGTGGGGGCGGGCCCACCCTCGTCTCTCGATGTCTTAGCATGGTGTCGCGGAATCTCTCCCCGGAGCAGTTCCGACTACCGGTTATCGAATCGCGTAGACCTTCCCGCTCATGCACCCAACATAGACGGCGCCATCGCCGCCGATTGCAGGGGACGACTGGACGACGGCGTCCGTCCTGAACGCCCATTTCTTCTCGCCGGTCGTCCCGTCCAGCGCATACACGTTGCCGTCGTGAGCCCCAATGTACACGGTGCCGTCAGAGCCGACCGCCGGCGAGGACTCGATAACGCTCCCCGCCTGGAATTGCCACTTCCTCTCGCCAGTTCCGCCATCCAGTGCGTAGACCTTGTGGTCCCATGACCCGATGTAGATCGTGCCGTCCTCGCCGATCGCGGGGGAGGACCTGATACTGTCGCCCGTCTGGAACTCCCACTTCTTCTCACCAGTCGTGCCATCGAGTGCATAGACTCTATGGTCATCACACCCGATGTAGACTGTGCCATCCTCGCCAAGCGCGGGAGATGCCAGGACGTGCTCGCTCGTATGGAACTCCCACTTCGTCTGACCAGTCGCACCGTCGAGCGCATAGACGCCGTAGTGACGAATAGACTGGCAGATGCCTACATACACCGTGCCATCCACACTCAGGGCTGGCGAGGTGAACACCGTGCCACCTATCGGCAATTCCCACTTCGTGTCTCCAGTCGCGCCGTCCAGTGCGTAGACCATGCCAGCGTTTGATCCGACGTAGACCGTGCCGTCATCGGCAATGGCCGGGGAAGAGCAGACGACACCCTCCACTGGGAAATGCCACTTCTCCTCTCCCGTTGTCCCGTCCAAGGCGTAGAACTTGTTGTCCCACGACCCAATGTAGACCGTACCGTCTTCACCTATGGCGGGAGACGACATCACCTTATCGCCTGTCCCGAACTCCCAGATCTTCTGACCCATTTCCCCATCGATCGCGTAGACGTTGTGGTCCCATGATCCGATGTAGATCGTCCCATCCGCCCCGATCGCGGGAGACGAAGAGACGCCGGCACCCGTTTGGAACTCCCATAGCATAGCGCCAATCGCCCCACTGCCACCGCCAAGACCTGTCCGCTGCGGTCCGCCGCGAAACATGGTCCACACTTGGTCGGCTACCCCGCCACGGGCGATGACGAATGCGGCCGACAAGAGAAGT
>JASFTE010000028.1:0-17224 GCA_050114035.1 Armatimonadota bacterium
GGACAACGTGGAGGAGCTGAGCGTGGAGCTGATCATGCCGATCGCCATGCAGGAGGGCCTGCACTTCGCCATCCGCGAGGGCGGCCACACCGTCGGCGCCGGCGTCGTGACCAAGATAGAGGACTAGTAGTTCATCGACGAGGTGCGGGGGACGCCGGCAACGCTGTACTTCAGTAGAGCCTGGGGGATGCAGGCATGCCGCCAAGCACGATTCGGATTCGCCTGAAGGCGTTCGATCACCGGATCTTGGATCAGTCGGCCAAGACGATCGTGGAGACGGCGCGACGGACCGGGGCGCGCATCTCCGGCCCAGTGCCGCTCCCGACGGAGAAGGCGATCCACTGTATCGTGAAGCCGACGGCACTTGGGCGAAGCAGCCGCACGATGGAACACTACGAGATCAGGACGCACAAGCGCTTCATCGACATCCTTGACTCCACGCCGCGCACAGTGGACGCACTCATGCGTCTCGACCTGCCGGGCGGCGTAGACATATCCATCAAGCTATGACCCCCTGCGGCGCGTGCGCCGCGCGCCAGGGGCGCAGCATGGCCGCTTCGGCGGTGTTCAGGATGAGCAAGGGCATTCTAGGCAGGAAGCTCGGCATGACGCAGGTGTTCGACGACTCGGGCACCGCTGTGCCCGTGACGGTGATCGAGGCCGGTCCGTGCATCGTGGTGGGCCGCAAGACGGTCGATCGCGACGGGTACGAGGCGCTCCAGATTGGGTTCGGGGAGTGCGACCGGCGGCGCATGACACAGCCGTTGCAGGGCCACTTCGACGCCGCCAACGAACGGGCCCGCGAGGCCCGCGTCTCCGGCGGCGAGCAGAAGGGACGCGATGTCCAGCAGATCACGCCGATGCGAGTGCTCCGCGAGGTGCCGACCTTCGAAACGGACGGTGAGGAGTACGACATTGGCCACGAGATCAAGGCCGACATCTTTCGGCCAGGAGACAAGGTCGAAGTGACGGGAACGTCCAAGGGCAAGGGGTTTGCCGGAGTCATGAAGCGGCACGGCTTCAAGGGCGGCCCCGCGAGCCACGGCGCATCCAAGGTCCACCGCAAGCCACAGTCCAGTGGCGGCACCGACGCCGCCCGCACTTTCAAAGGCACCCGCAAACCGGGCCAGATGGGGAACGCCCGCGTCACGGTGAAAGGCCTTACCGTGGTGCGCGCGGACGCCGAGCGAGACCTTCTGCTCGTGCGAGGTCAGGTCCCGGGCGCCACGGGCGGCGTTGTGCTGATTCGAGGACAGTAGGCCCCCGGGGCCGATCCGCGGCAGACCGGTCCGGGACAGACCGAAGAGAGAGCAACGATGCCGGAATTGGCGCTGTACAACATGGAGGGGCAGAAGGTCGAACAGATCGCGCTCAGCGATGCCGTATTCGGCCTGCCCATGAACATGGGCCTGCTGCACCAAGCCACCGTCGCTGAGGATACGGCGCGGCGCCGGTTCTCGGCCAGAACCAAGACGCGGTCGGAGGTGCGCCTGACTGGCGGCAAGTTGTATCGCCAGAAAGGCCTCGGGATGGCCCGCCACGGCTCCAAACGGGCGCCCATCTTCGTCGGCGGCAGCGTGGCCCACGGCCCCCGGGCCGGCAGGCGGCGTAAGCGCCTGCCCAAGAAGATGCGGCGCAAGGCCCTCATGGCCGCGCTGTCGGCGAAGACGGCTGACGGTGACCTGACAGTCGTAGATGAGGTCGCTCTGGACGACTTCTCGACGAAGACCATCATCAGTATGCTGGACAACCTCGACGCCGAGGGCCGAGTGCTGCTCGTGCTGGGCGACAGGGACCAGAAGGTCGTCAAGTCGTGCGGCAATGTGGTGGCGCTCGAGGTGCAGATTGCGCCGGAGTTGACGCTGCGCGAGGTGCTTGGCTGCGACTGCCTCATCATCACGCGGGATGCCGTCCAGAAGCTGGAGGAGGCATGGGCGCCGTGCGGGACCTCGCAGAGCAACTGACGTACTATCGCAGCATCATCATCCGGCCCCACATCATCACGGAGAAGGCGAACCGGATGATGGAGGGGACGCCGAGGAAGTACACGTTCCAGGTCCGGCGCACTGCAACGAAGAGCGAGATCCGCAAAGCCATCGAGCACATCTACCGCGTCCGGGTCACCAAGGTCAACACGATGATCGTCAAGGGCAAGCGGCGGCGCATGGGACGCTACAGCGAGGGCCGCACGGCATCCTGGAAGAAGGCCATCGTCACCGTGGCGCCGGGCGAGGAGATCTCTATCTTCGAGGCGACGTAGGAGCGCAGCTCGATGCCAATCAAGAAGTACAAGCCAACCACACCGTCGCGGCGCGCCTACACGACCGTCGTGGGCGATGGGACCACCGGTGGGAAGCCGCCCAAGCGGCTCGTGCGTACGAAGCCCAAGGCGGCCGGCCGGAACCGCCAGGGCCGCATCACCGTCCGCCACCGCGGAGGCGGGCATCGGAAGCGCGTGCGGCAGATCGATTTCAAGCGGGACAAGGATGGCGTTCGGGCGACAGTGGCCTCCATCCAGTACGACCCCGGCAGATCGGCGCGGGTCGCCTTGCTGCACTACGCCGATGGCGAAAAACGCTACATCATCGCTCCTTTGGGACTCACCGTCGGGCAGAGCGTGGTATCGGGGCCGGGTGCACCGATACGACTCGGGAACGCCCTCCCCATGGAGAACATCCCCCTCGGCGCGATCGTGCACAATGTCGAGCTGCAGCCGGGCAAAGGCGCGCAGCTCGCCCGCAGCGCCGGCACATCCGCGCAGCTGCTGGCGCGCGAGGGCAAGTTCGCCCACTTGCGTCTGCCCTCCGGCGAAGTGCGGCTCGTGCCGGCGCGTTGCCGGGCGACCATCGGGCAAGTGGGGAACGTGGAGCACGAGAACGTCTCGCTGGGGAGCGCGGGCCGATCCCGCCGCATGGGACGCCGCCCGCATGTGCGTGGCAGCGCGATGAATCCCGTAGATCACCCGCATGGGGGCGGCGAGGGCAAGGCGCCCATCGGCCACCCGGGGCCGCTCAGCCCATGGGGCAAGCCCACACTGGGAGCCCGCACCCGGGGCAAGAAGCCGTCAGACAAGTACATCGTCCGCCGCCGGCGTCGATAGCACAGGAAGGACGCGAGATGCGGCGACCGGTGCCAACGGACGCCGGACCGCAGGACCAGGTGAAGAGCGGATGCCCAGATCGACCAAGAAAGGCCCATACGTCGAGAGCAGCCTCCGTCGCAAGATTGACGCGGCGCGAGAGACGGGCGATCGTCGCATTATCAGAACGTGGTCGCGACGCTCGACCATAACTCCCGACATGGTGGGCCTAACTATCGCCGTGCACGATGGTCGCAAGCACGTGCCCATATTCATCACGGAGAACATGGTCGACCATAAGCTGGGGGAGTTCGCGCCAACGCGCACTTTCCGCGCCCATGGCGGGCGCGGCTCCGCAACCGAGCGCACGACGAGACCGCGATAGCAGCGTATCGTAGGCCGACGTGTGCCCATGGGTAGAGCACGAAACCGATGGAAGCCCGAGCGATGGCACGATTTGTCCGCTGTGCGCCGCGCAAGCTGCGTCGCCAGGCCGACATGGCGCGCGGCAAGCCACTGGACGAGGCGCGGGCGCTGCTGTTCCTGTCTCGCAGCCCGGCGGCTCGTCAGGTGGGCCGCGTGCTGGACTCAGCGGCAGCGAACGCGGAGAACAACCACGACATGAATCCGGAGAGCCTGCACGTGGCACAGATCGCGGTTGACGAAAGCCGTCGTGTGCTCACGCGCGTACGCGCGCGAGCGCGCGGCCGGCGCGACCGCCGTGTGCGCCGCCTGAGTCACATCACTGTCGTACTCACCGACGAGCCGGAAGAGGAGTAGCAGAGCCGCCCCGCACGGAGCGGGGAAGAGGAGCGCAGTCCATGGGGCAAAAGGTGCATCCCTACAGCTTGCGTCTGGGCATCATTCGCGGCTGGTTGAGCAACTGGTACGCGGACGACAAGGCGTACACGCAGCAGCTTCTGGAGGACATCCAGATCCGCAAGTTCATCGCATCGCGGCTGCTGAACGCGGGGATTGCCCGAGCCAACATTGAGCGCACGGCCAACAACGTGACCATCACCCTCCATACCTCAAAGCCGGGGGTGGTCATCGGGCGTGGCGGCCGGGGTGTGGACGGGCTGCGTGTGGATCTGGAGAAGATGGTGGGGCAGAAGGTGCAAGTGAACGTCGAGGAGATAAAACGCCCGGAGCTGGACGCACAGCTCGTCGCCGAGAACATCGCTCAGCAGATCGAGCGTCGCATCTCGTTCCGTCGCGCCGTGAAGCAGTCCATCTCACGGACCATGCGCATGGGGGCCGAGGGAATGCGCGTGCGCTGCGCCGGGCGGCTGGGCGGCAGAGAGATCGCGTACTCCGAGATAGATCGCAGCCCCGAGGGGCGCGTGCCGCTCCACACGCTCCGCGCTGACGTGGACTACGGCCTCGCAGAGGCGCGCACGACGGCGGGACGCATTGGCGTGAAGGTATGGATATACAAGGGCGAGATCCTCCCGGAACCCAAGAAGCCGCCCGTCGATGCCGAGGTGAAGGCGGAGGGTGAGCCGGAGGTCCCAGAGCCGCCCGGCCCGCACGCACAGGAGGCGGCGGGGCCCCCGGCGACCCAGGCGCCCGAGCCACCGGCACAGCCCGCCGTGCAACCGCAGGCGACTGAAGCGCCTGAGCCGGAGGCGGCGGAACCGCCGACCGAGGCGGTGCCCCCGCCACCGGCCCCGGAGGCGCCGCAGCCGCAGGCCGCGGAGGCACCGCCAGCGCCGACGGATGAGGCGCCCGCGCCGGAGGCCCCCGAGCCACCGGCTGAGCAAAAGCCGCAACCCGCCATGGAAGGGACGCCGGAAGATGCTGATGCCACACAAGGAGAAGTTCCGGAAACAGCACCGGGGGCGGATGAAGGGCAAGGCTAGGCGCGGGTGCTGGCTGGAATCCGGCGAGTTCGGCCTGCAGGCACTGGAGCCATGCTGGCTGACTGCTCGCCAGATCGAGTCCGCTCGCATCGCCATCACTCGCCATGCCCGTCGTGGCGGGAAGGTGTGGATCCGGGTATTCCCCGACAAGCCTGTCACGAAGAAGCCGGCTGAGACACGCGGCGGCGGCGGGAAGGGTGCGCCCGAGTACCATGTGGCCGTTGTTCGGCCGGGTCGGATACTGTTTGAGATCGGCGGCGTGTCGGCGGACGTAGCGAAGGGCGCCCTGCAACGAGCCCAGTACAAGCTGCCCATCAAGAGCCGAGTCCTGTCCCGTGAGGGGGCGATGTGATGCCCCGCATCCGAAGGGCCCGGGCTCTCCGTGAGAACACGACGCCCCAACTCATTCAGGAGTTGGCCGATGCCGCACGGCAGCTCTACAACCTGCGGTTCACTTTCGCGACCCAGCAGGTCGGAGACGTCAAGGAGATCCGCAATCTCCGCAAGGAGATCGCCCGCATGAGAGGGATCCTGCGCGAGCGCGAGTTGGCCGGCGAGGACCTGTCCGCGTCCCTCGCCCAGCCTGCCGGGGAGGAGCCTGATGAGGACGCCCCGCGGGCGGAGCTTGCACAGACCGGGCATCAAGGAGCCACCTAGCGCCATGGCACAAGAACGCGGCCGACGACGCATTCGTGAAGGCGTCGTTCTGAGCAATCGGATGGACAAGACGGTTGTTGTCCGTGTCGAACGGACTACACGACACCCGCTCTACGGGCGGGTGCTCCGCCGCGGCTCTACGGTCAAGGCGCATGACGAGCGGAACGAGTGCAACGCGGGCGACACGGTGCTGATCATGGAGTGTCGCCCCCTCAGCAAACAGAAGCGCTGGCGCGTGTCCGAGATCCTGGCGCGCGCCAAATGATGGGTCGCAGCTGGCAGTCACCGCAGTGTGGCGAGTCGCATGGGATGACGGGCTGGGCCATGCGCGCCGAGGCTGCAGCCGGAGGTACGTTGCGTTGCCAAGGTACAAGTCTGCCGACATCCGGAACGTAGCACTGATTGGACATCAGGGCACAGGGAAGACATCGCTGACCGAGGCGATGCTGTTCGTCGCCAAGAGCGTTGACCGTCTTGGGAACGTGCGAGATGGCACGGCCACGACGGACTTCGAGCCCGAGGAGGCCTCCCGGCAGCAGTCACTGTCCACGGCGCTGTGCTTCGCTGTCTGGGGCGACGTCAAGGTCAACATCCTCGACACGCCCGGGTATGCCGACTTCATGCCCGACGTCGAGGCCGCGCTGCAGGTCACTGATGCCGCTATTCTCGTGATCGATGCCGTCGAAGGCGTCCAGGTGCACACTGAGAAGGTCTACCAGGCGGCCGCTGCGCTCCAGACTCCCGTTGTGGCGGTCATCAACAAACTGGACAGCGAGGATGCGGACGTCGCGCGGGCGGCGTCAACACTGGCAGACTCACTGCAGTGTCGCCCCGTCCGCGTGCAGATCCCGATCATGGCTGGGGACCAGTTGACAGGGCTCATTGACCTGGTGCACATGAAGGCCCTCACGTACAGCGACGGCAGGTCGACGACCGACGAGATCCCGACCGAGCTGGCCGAGGAGGCAGAGGCGGCACGCGCAGAACTGCTGGAGTTCGTGGCTGAAGCAGACGATGAGCTTCTGGAGAAGTATCTCGGCGATGAGGAGTTGACGCAGGAGGAAGTCGTCCAGGGCCTACGGAGCGCCGTGAGGCAGCGCCTCTGCGTGCCGGTGCTTTGCTGCGTCGCTGAGGCAGGGAGGGGCGCAGACCTGCTGCTGGACTTCATTGCGGAGGCGCTCCCGTCGCCGGCTGATCTCGAGGGCCGCAGGGCAGAGCGAGTGGCAGACGGCGAGGGGGCCGTCTGTTCGCCTGCCGACGACGGCTTGCTGTCGGCCGTGGTGTTCAAGACGATGGTGGACCACTTTGTCGGCCGTGTGAGCCTGTACCGCGTGTACTCCGGCACGCTCACGTCGAACGCGACCGTGTATAACGCCACGCAGCAGAGCCGGGAGCGCATCGGTCAGCTTCTGTCTCTGCAGGGCAAGCAGCAGGAGGCAGTGACGGAGCTTGCCGCCGGCGACATGGGGGCAGTGGCGAAGCTCGCCGTCACCCAGACCGGCGACACGCTCTGCGCGGAGGACAGGGCCGTGGTCTTCGACCAACTCAGCAGCGCCGAAGGCGTGTTCTCTCGCTCCGCCACAGCGGCGTCCCGCGCCGATGAGGAGAAGCTGTCTGAGGCGATCGCCCGGCTCGCCGAGGAGGATGTGGGCCTGAGCTGGGTTCGAGACCCGGACACGGGCGAGTTTGTCGTCTCCGGCATGGGGCAGGTGCATCTGGACGTCGCCGTTGAGCGGCTTCAGCGCAAGTTCGGCGTCTCGGTGGAATTGGGCGAGCCGAAGGTGGCGTATCGTGAGACGATCCGCGGGCCGGCCGATGCCCGCCAGCGGCACAAGAAGCAGACAGGCGGGCGGGGGCAATTTGCCGAGTGCGCCATCAGGATCGAGCCGCTGTCCCGCGGCGAAGGCTTCGAGTTTGTCAATGAGATCAGGGGAGCCGCGATCAAGGGCCAGTACGTCCCCGGGGTGCAGAAGGGCGTCATGGAGGCCATGCAGCGGGGCGTCGTGGCCGGATACCCGGTAGTGGATGTGAAGGTGACAGTGTACGACGGCAAGGACCATCCCGTGGATTCGTCGGAGCTGGCTTTTAAGGTCGCAGGCGGCAGCGCCTTCCGCGAGGCCTCGAGGAACGCCAGCCCGGTGCTGCTGGAGCCCATCGCCGACGTCGAGGTCACGACGCCCGACGAGCACGTCGGCGACATCATCTCTGACCTCAACGGCAAGCGAGGCCGCGTTCTCGGCACCGAGCCCCAGGGCACGACACAGGTGGTCAGGGCGCAGGTCCCACTGGGCGAGATCGCGGGGTACGAGACGGACCTGCGACGCATGACTCAGGGACGCGCGTCCTACGCCGCGAAGTTCTCGCACTACGAGGACGTACCGCAGCACCTCGCCGAGCGCATCGTGGCTCAGCACAAGGCGGAGACCGAAGAGTAGAGATCCGGGCGCTGCAGCGCCCGCTATGTGCTATGATCCAACCATTGACACGGCTACGTGTAGCTGATAACTCGGGCGTGCACGAGATCATGTGCATCGGCATCGTCGGCAAGGGTACCACGCGCCGGGCGAACGTGGGGGACATCATCGTCGCCTCCGCCAAGCAAGTGACGCCCCGCAGCTCGATCGTCAAGGGCGAGATCGTCAAGGCCGTGGTGGTCCGGGTGCGTAATCCGACGCGGCGTGCCGACGGATCGTACATCAAGTTCGATGACAACGCCGCGGTGATCGTGGATAACCAGAATAACCCGCGCTGCACCCGCATCTTCGGGCCTGTGGCGCGCGAGCTCCGTGACAGGGAGCACATGAAGATAGTGTCGCTGGCGCCTGAGGTGGTCTGAGGCTGGACGCCAGCGCGCTTCGAGTCGCAATGGAGGCAGTCGTGGGCAAGAACCGATTGCACGTCAAGAAAGGCGATACGGTGTTGGTCCTCGCCGGCGCGGATAGATCCTATGCGGATCGTCGGCGCCAGGGAGAGGTGCTCGAGGCCCACCCCAAGACGGGTCGCGTCGTCGTCCAGGGCATCAACATGCAGGTGAAGCACCAGCGCCGTACACAGAAGCAGCCCCAGGGCGGCCGGGCCCAGCGCCCGGGCCCGATCCACGCATCCAGTGTCATGCTGATATGCCCGTCGTGCGATCAGCCCACGCGCACCCGCAGGCGGGTCCGCGAGGGGACGCGCATACGAGTGTGCCGCAAGTGTAACAAGGACATCGATTAGCCGGCATCTCGGCATTCCGGACGCGCGGGCCGACGGTGACGACCCGAGCGCGGAAGTAGGGCTGTACATGTCACGGCTCAGACAGCGATACGAAGAGGTCATTCGGCCGCAGCTCATGGAGCAGTTCGGCTATGCCAACATCTGGCAGGCGCCGCGCGTGTGGAAGGTCGGCGTCAACATGGGCGTCAGCGGCGCCGCCCAGGACCGGAAGCTGCTGGACGCGGCGGCGAACGAAATGACGCAGCTATGCGGCCAGCGACCCACTATGACGTACGCCAAGCGGTCGATTGCCGTCTTCGGCATCCGCCAGGGACAGGCCATTGGCTGCCGTGTCACGCTGCGCGGCACGCGCATGTATGAGTTCCTCGACCGCCTCTTCAGCGTCGCCCTGCCGCGCATCCGGGACTTCCGCGGGCTGTCACCCAGGGCTTTCGACGGGCGTGGCAACTACAGCATCGGCATTCGGGAGCACCTTATCTTCCCCGAGCTCAGCTACGACGATGTGGAGCGCATCCGGGGAATGGACGTCACCATCGTGACGACGGCCAAGACTGACGAGGAGGCCGGGGCCCTGCTCGCTGCCATGGGCTTGCCGGTGGCGACCCAGTGACAGCCGCGGGGGCCCTCGGCGAAGGGAGCCGAATCGCGTGGCCAAGACGTCTCAGAAAGTCAAGTGCAGGCGTCCGCCCAAGTTCAAGGTGCGGCGCTACAACCGCTGCCACGTATGCGGCCGCCGCCGCGGCTACATGCGCAAGTTCGGGATGTGTCGCATCTGCTTCCGAGAGTATGCACAGCGCGGCATGATCCCGGGAGTCACAAGATCGAGTTGGTAGTAGCGCTCGGACGTGGAGAGAGGTCGGTATGCTCACTGATCCTATCGCCGACATGCTGACGCGCATTCGTAATGCCCTTGCGGCGCAGCACGCGAATGTGGAGATGCCGGCTTCCAGGCTGAAGCTGGAGATCGCGAAACTGCTTCACAGCGAGGGATTCATCCGAGGCTTTCAGCTCGTCGGCAAAGGCAGGTCGCTCAGAATACGTCTCAAGTACAGCGCCCAGCGGGAGCCTGTCATCCGCGGCCTCCAGCGCGTCAGCAAGCCCAGCCGCCGCGTCTATAGCGGGAAGACCGACATCCCGAGAGTGCTGGGCGGGCTCGGCATCGCCATCCTGTCCACGAGCCACGGAGTCATGACGGGGCACGAGGCGAGGCGACGAGGCGTCGGCGGCGAGGTGCTCGGGTTCATCTGGTAGGCGCAGGACACCACCGGGGCAGGCCCGACGGAGCGTGATGCAACATGTCGCGTATCGGTATGCAGCCAGTTGAGCTCCCTGACGGCGTCACCGTCGAGGTAGGCGACGGCAATGCGGTGACGGTGACCGGCCCAAGGGGCACGCTGTCCCGGAGTCTCCATCCCGAGATGATCCTGGAGCGCGAGGATGGCCGTGTGAGTGTCAAGCGACCGTCCGAGACTAAGGAGCATAGGTCGCTCCACGGCCTGACCCGCACGCTGTTGGCGAATATGGTGGAGGGCGTCTCTGAGGGCTTCGAGAAGCGGCTGGAGCTTCGCGGCGTCGGCTACCGGGCCGAGCTCCAGGATGAGCAGCTCGTGCTTCAGGTGGGCCTATCGCACCCGGTGCATCTCACCCCCCCTGAAGGCATCGAACTGCAAGTGGACACATCCACCGGACGCACGACCGGCAACATGCCCGTGACAGTCATCGTCGTTCGAGGCATCAGCAAGGAGCAGGTTGGGCAGACCGCAGCCGAGATCAGGCGCATCCGCAAAGCTGAGCCATTCAAGGGCAAGGGCATTCGGTACCAAGGCGAGTACATTCGGCGCAAGGCGGGCAAGGCCGGCAAGATCGGCACCGGAGTGCTCGGCAGGTAGGCGGCAGGCGTCAATGAGCATCGAGAGAGATCGCAGACGAGCACGGCGACGCCGGCAGCTCCGCACCAGGAACAAAGTCGTCGGTACTCCTGACCGGCCGAGGTTGTGCGTGACGAAGACATTGCGGCATCTGTACGTGCAGATCATCGACGATGTCGCCGGCCACACACTCGTGGCCGCATCGACGCTCGACCCGGCGCTCGCGGACGAGCTGAACGGCACCTCCAATGTGGGAGCCGCTCAGGCCGTGGGTACGGCGGTGGCAAAGAGGGCACTCAAAAAGAAGATCAAGCGAGTCGTATTCGACCGCGCCGGATTCGCCTATCACGGCAAGCTCAAGGCAGTCTCGGAGGCCGCCCGCGAGGCCGGCCTGGACTTCTGAGGGCACCTTCCGGCCTGGCTATTCGCGGACGGACGGTGTGATACGCATGGCCCCACCTGCGAAGAAGAGCAAGAAGAAAGCCAGGCAGAAAACGGTGACGGTGACACTCCGCGGCAGCCCCATTGGCAGCTCGCCCAAACAGCGAGCCATCCTGCGCTCATTGGGCCTGCGGAAGCCGCACCAGACCGTGACGCGGCCCGACCGCCCCGAGGTCCGGGGGATGATACGGAAGGTCGCTCACCTGCTGGACGTAGAGGGAGAGGGGCAATGAAGCTCTCCGACCTGAAACCAGCCGCCGGCTCCAAGCGGAAGCGCAGGCGAGTGGGACGCGGCATCTCCGCGGGGCAGGGCAAGACCTGCGGCCGCGGTCAGAAGGGGCAGAAGGCCCGCACAAACGTCCGCCCCGGCTTCGAGGGCGGCCAGACGCCCCTGTATCGGCGGCTGCCGAAGCTGCGCGGGCAGACGAACCGGGCGATGAACATCGGCATCCACCGCAAGCGCTACGCTGTGGTCAATGTTGGCCAACTGGAGCGCTTCGAGGCCAACGCGGATGTCACGCCTGAGTCCCTGCGCGCCGCCGGGCTCGTCAAGGGGCGCAGCCACGGCGTCAGGATCCTGGGGAAGGGAGAGCTGTCCAAGCCGCTTGCCGTCGTGGCCGACGGCTTCAGTGCCGGCGCTGAAGCGAAGATCAGGGCCGCCGGCGGCACCACCGAGGTGAGATAGGGGATGCAGTGGCAGCGATTGCGAAACCTGGCGCGCGCCTTCGAATTGCCGGACGTGAAGAGGCGCATACTGTTCCTGTTCGCCATGTTCGCCGTCTACGTGGCGGGTGCCCACGTGCCCCTTCCCGGCATCGACCGCGAGAAGCTCGCCGACTTCTTCCAGGCCGGTGGGCTCCTCGAGTTCCTCGACGCCTTCGCCGGCGGGTCGCTGAAGCGCTTCTCCATCTTCGCCCTGGGGATCATGCCGTACATCAACGCATCTATTATCTTCCAGTTGCTGACGATGGCCATCCCGAGCCTGGAGCAGATGCAGCGCGAAGAGGGCGAATACGGCCGGCGCAAGATCGCACAGTGGACGCGCTACCTCACCGTTGGGCTCGCACTTCTGCAGGGCTTCGGCCTCGTGTCCATGTTGCGGTCCACCGGAGCATTCGTGGCCGAGCCCATCTTCGTGCCCATGGTGGTTCTCACGCTGACGGCCGGCACGAGCTTCCTCATGTGGCTCGGCGAGCAGATAACGGATAAGGGCATCGGGCAGGGCGTCTCGCTCATTATCTTCGTCGGGATCATGACGCGCATGCCTACTGACATTGCTCAGACCATATCGCAATGGCGCGTAGGGGAGGTCGGCTTCTTCAACGTCTTCTTCCTGGCGGCGGTGTTCGTCGGTATGGTGGCATTCATCGTCTACATCCACCAGGCCCAGCGCAAGATCCCCGTGCAGTACGCCAAGCGTGTCAAGGGGATGAAGGTGTATGGGGGGAGCACGAGCTTCCTGCCGCTGAAGGTGAATCAGGCCGGCGTCATCCCCATCATCTTTGCCGTATCCGTCGCCCTCTTCCCGGCCACCATTGCCCGGTTCATCTTCACGCCGACCGTGGTCGAGTCTCTCGGAGGGCTTCCCTTCCTGAGCAGCGAGGGCGTGCAGGCCGCCATCTTCAACATCCAGCAGTGGACCACGCCCGGCGACAACTGGACCGCCACCGGCTTCTACTTCCTGCTTGTCATTCTGTTCACGTACTTCTACACGGCCGCGACCTTCAATCCGGAGCAGATCGCCGACAACATGCGCAAGAGCGGCGGCTTCATCCCGGGCATCCGGCCCGGGAAGCCGACCAAGGACTACCTGGACCAGATAATGTACCGCATCACCCTCGTGGGCGCGCTCTTCCTGGGCGTCGTGGCTGTCTCCCAGTACTATATCGGCCCCATCACCGGCGTGCGCACCTTCAACCTCGTTGGCGGCACCTCACTGCTCATCGTGGTTGGCGTCGCGCTCGACACCATGCTCCAGGTGGAGGCCCACCTGTTGATGCGGCACTACGAGGGGTTCATCAAGTAGGCGCGCCGCTCGCGCACGATGTGCGCCGCCAGGCGACGCCACTGAGACATGCCATGTTCGCCATTCTGCTTGGACCGCCGGGCGCAGGGAAGGGCACTCAGGCCGAGCGCCTGGCTGCGCACCTTGAGATCCCGCACATATCCACCGGGGACATGCTGCGCGATGCCGTTGCACAGGGCACGGAACTGGGCCGCCGCGCACAGGCCTTGATGGAGGCCGGAGACCTGGTCCCGGACCCGGTCGTCCTGCGTATCGTCGCCGAGCGGCTCGATATGCCGGATTGCCGGGATGGCGCGCTGCTCGATGGGTTTCCGCGAACAATCGCGCAGGCCGATGCTCTTGGGCAGCTCCTGGCAGATCGTGGGCATGCTGCGCCCGCTGTAGTGAGTATTGATGTGCCCGACGAGGAGCTGATCCGACGTCTCTCGGGGCGCCGCAGCTGCCCGCAGTGTCATCTGATCACGCACGTTGATGAGCTGGCGGACGCCTCCCAGGAGGCCTGCCCTCGGTGCGGCGGCCGGCTGACACAGCGAGAGGACGACGCGCCCGAGGCGGTCCGCCGGCGCCTCGGCGAGTACTCGAATAAGACGCGACCGCTGTTGCAGTACTATCGCGAGGCTGGACTTCTTCACACCGTCGATGGCGGCGGCACCGTGGATGCGGTGGCGGGGCGAGTCGCGGGGGCGGTAGAGTCCGCACCGGCCGCCCAGCGCACGTAGGTCGGCACCGGCGCGCCCCGCCGGGGGGAGGGGAGATGTAGCCCGCGCACGACGAAGGTCTGGGACACAGCGAATGCGCGCAGCAAAGCGCCGGACTCGGAAGGGCATCCTCCTCAAGAGTCGTGCTGAGCTTGTGAAGATGCGCCGTGCGGGCGCCATCGTGGCAGAGGTGCTCGGCCGTTTGGGGGAGGCGACAACACCGGGCACGACGACCGCTGAGCTTGACCAGTTGGCCGAGGACACTATCCGCGGCCATGGCGCGACGCCGTCCTTTCTCGGGCAGCGCGTTGAGAATCGACGCTATCCGGCCAGCACGTGCATCTCAGTCAACGACGAGGTGGTGCATGGCATCCCTCGGCCCGAGCGCCGAGTGCAGGCAGGCGACATTGTGAGCGTCGATGTGGGCGCATGCTGGGACGGATATCACGCCGACGCAGCGGTGACAGTCGCCGTGGGAAAGGTATCGGCGGACGCGGCGAGACTGCTGGACGTGACGCGAGAGTCGCTGGAGCTCGCCCTGGCAGAGGTGGCCCCCGGACGATGGCTGGCTGATATCGCGCGGGCCATCCAGGAGCACGTCGAAGCTGCCGGGTTCTCTGTTGTACGGGCTCTGTCGGGACACGGGATCGGCGCCAGCCTCTGGGAGGCACCGCAGGTCCACAATTTCGTGACCGAGGGACGTGGGGTGCGGCTCCGTGCCGGGATGACGCTGGCCATCGAGCCGATGGTCAACGCTGGCCAGCCGGAGGTACGGCCCTCCGAGGACATGTGGACGATGCGCACGGTAGACGGCAGCCTGTCCGGCCACTTCGAACACACGGTCGCCATCACGAAGGCAGGTGCCGAGGTCCTCACCGCGGGCGGGGATAACGGCTGAGCCGGCTCACACGGGGAGCCACGGCCGCATTCGTCCGCATACGGCGTGGGCGGTCGATCCAGCAAGGATATACATGACCAAAGAGAAGGCAATCCAGGCCGTCGGGACGGTCAAAGAGAAGCTGCCTAACGCGATGTTCAAGGTGGAACTGGAGAACGGGCACGAGGTGCTGGCGCATGTGTGTGGCAAGATGCGCATGCGCTACATCCGGATCATGCCCGGCGACAAAGTGTCGCTCGAGGTCACTCCGTACGACACGTCCCGAGGCCGCATAGTGTGGTTGCATCGCTAGCTGGACGCTGTGTGCCCGCCCCGGTAGTGTCTGTCCATGGGCGAGCCGGGCCCCAGCGCGCGGCGCATGTCGCAGGCGCCTGCGCAGCGCCTGCCCATCTGGAGCATGTGTGGGCCCTCGGGGGCAAACGGTATGAAAGTGCGTGCATCAGTCAAGAAGATCTGCGAGCACTGCAAGATAGTCCGCCGCCGGGGCGTGCTGCGCGTTATCTGCACGAACCCAAAGCACAAGCAGCGACAAGGCTAGCCCGCACACATCAGAGGAGGGAGCGAACGCATGCCGCGAGTAGCCGGAGTGGACTTGCCCAGGGACAAGCGCATCGAGGTGGCGCTCACGTCTATCTACGGCGTCGGGCGCTCGACGAGCCAGGAAGTGCTCGCCACAACCGGCATATCGCCCGACACGCGCGTGCGCGATCTCACGGAGGAGGAGTCGGCCAAGCTCCGCGACGCCATCGAGCGGAACTACACCATCGAGGGCGACCGACGCCGCAACGTGCAGGCCAACATCCAGCGCCTCATCGAGATCCAGTGCTATCGCGGACTGCGCCACCGGCGTGGACTGCCCGTGCGCGGCCAACGCACCCGCACCAACGCCCGCACGCGGAAGGGTAAGCCCAAGACCGTGGCGGGCAGGAAGCGGGCCATGCAGAAGACCTGAGGAATCATCCCATCAGCCCGGATCGAGCACGCTCAGCCCTGGCGCTGCTCGGCTGCGGCCCGACAGGAGAGACGCATATGCCACCAGGCAAGGGACGGCGTCGGCGCGAGAAACGCACGGTGCAGCACGGCGTTGCCCACATCAAGTCGACCTTCAACAACACTACCGTCACCATCAGCGACACGAGCGGTGACGTCATCGCATGGGCCAGCGCGGGCACTGTTGGCCTCAAGGGCACCAAGAAGTCAACACCCTTCGCGGCCGGGCTCGCGGCCGAGTCTGCCGCCTCGAAAGCGGCCGATATTGGTGTGAGGCGCCTCGATGTCCGCGTCAGGGGGCCCGGATCGGGGCGTGAGACCGCCATCCGACGGCTGCAGGTGCAGGGCATAGAGGTCGGGAGCATCAAGGACGTCACACCGATCCCGCACAACGGCTGCCGCCCCAAGAAGCGCCGCCGCGTCTAGCAGCAAGCCAGCGGGCCCGCCGGGAGCAACTGCCCAGGGGCAAGTACTGTCCAGCAGGCACCGCGATGAGGTGAGAATACCCATGGCGCGATACACAGCCGCCGTGTGCCGGCTCTGCCGGCGTGAAGGACAGAAGCTCTACCTGAAGGGCCAGCGCTGCCATACGCCCAAGTGCTCGTTCGGCAAGAAGGGGTACGCTCCCGGCGCGCATGGCGCGCGAAGGCGTTTCCGGTTCCGGTCGGGCGGCCGGACCGACTTCGGGCTGCAGCTTCGCGAGAAGCAGAAGACGCGCCGCATCTACGGCGTGCTGGAGCGCCAATTCAGGACGTACTACCGCCGAGCCGTGCGGCGCAAGGGCGTCACCGGCGACGAGCTT
This sequence comes from Armatimonadota bacterium, assembly GCA_050114035.1. Taxonomy (GTDB): domain Bacteria; phylum Armatimonadota; class Zipacnadia; order JAUWAU01; family JAUWAU01; genus JAUWAU01. The sequence continues at coordinate 16,538 of JASFTE010000028.1, forward strand.
CTCCGTCTGCTGGAGTCGCGTCTCGACAACGTGGTGTACAGAGGCGGGCTGGCCGCCTCCCGGTCCGAGGCGCGGCAGCTTGTCAGGCACCGGCACTTCCACGTCAACGGCCGAATCGTAGACGTACCGTCGTACCTGGCGAAACCCGGGGACGTCGTCGAAGTCAAGGAGTCAAGCCGCACGAAGACGCCCATCGCCGCCGCGGCAAGCGCCGCCGGCGGACGCGCGATCCCCGAGTGGCTCGAGGCGGACCCGGCACAGTTCGCCATTCGCGTCCGTGTCCTGCCCGAGCGCTCTGAGATCGACACGCCCGTGCAGGAAGCGCTCGTCGTGGAATACTACTCTCGCTGACACGCAACGCGCCGGCCTGATGCCGCGGGAGGCGCATACGAGCGCCGCGGCACACGCCTCGGAGTCGAGGTGAGGAGAGAATGCTGGAAGGCCTTGAGCCGAAAATACAGACGGTCGAGCTGTCGCCCACCTACGGCCGATTCGCCGTTGAGCCGCTGGAGCGAGGCTTTGGACACACGCTGGGCAACGCGCTCCGGCGCGTGCTCCTGGCGCACATCCCCGGCGCAGCCGTTACGGCCGTGCACATCCACGGCGCGCTGCACGAATTCGGCACGCTGTCCGGCGTCGTAGAAGACTTGACCGAGATCATCCTCAACATCAAGGAACTGGGCATCA
>JASFTE010000029.1:0-17067 GCA_050114035.1 Armatimonadota bacterium
CCGATGGCCCGCTCCACGTCGTCGGTGCCGTAGTGCTCCGCCAGCAGCGCCCGGGGCGGCGGCGTGAAGTCGATCATATACGGGACGATATCCGTTTCCTGATGAGCGATGGCCAGTTTCGTGCGTTCTTTGTTGGTCATGGGGCCAGACCGACGGCGCGGCGCCGAATGCGGCGTTGTGCGATGACCCGGACGTCGCCGGGGCACGCCACATGGAGCGTTCCGCATCCCGTGCGTCGATTCCTACACTGACGCCGGGCGGCCGCCGCCCGCGCATCGGCGTGAAGGTGCGCGCGGGCTGACAGACAATCTAGCGGTCGAGGCACGGATTTCCGCAGTTGGCTCCGCCACTCCCTTGGCACCCGAGTGCGCCAGACCGACGGAGCCCCGGAGTGAGGCACCATGGCGAGCAGCGCACTGAAGCTCGGCGTCGCGTGCATGCTGGCGGCGATGGCGACGGCCGCCGTCGGCGACACGCTGGCGGAGCGGGAGATGTTCGCGGACGGCTGGCCGCGGGCGTTCTTCTTCCGGGCCGCGGAGGGCACCGCCCGGTCGCGGCGCTTCGCCTTCGAGGTCTGGGAGCGCGGCGTCCTGCCCCTCAACGGCATCATGGGCAAGGCCCTGGACGAGGAGATCCCGGGCACGTCGGAGACGAACGTCGCGTTCTTCACTCGCTTCAAGGCCAACCATCCGGAGAAGCTCGTCCTGCTCCACTACAACGGGAACGCGCGCGACCCGAGGGACCAGTCCGGCGGGTTCTTCGCCGGGCACTGGATCTACTACAACGGGTGCGGGATCACGCGCGAGCTGCCGGCCGAGGCCGGCGAGTCCACCGTGCACGTCGAAGACCCGTCGCTGTTCAAGACGAACATGGGCCGGTACCGGGACAGGAACGAGGACATCGGCATCTGTGTGTTGGGGGCCGACGGGCGCCCGGACTGGCGTGTGAGTGAGCAAGTCGAGTTGATCAGCGTCGATGCCGCCGCGCGGACGCTGCGCGTGAAGCGCGGCGCCTTCGGCACCGAGCCGCGCCGGTTCGAGGCCGGGCGGGCCTACATCGCCGCCCACGTCACCGAGGGGCCGTGGGGGCAGCGCAACAACCTCATGTGGTTCTACAACCACTCGCTCGCGTGCCCCAGGGATGCAACGGGACGCGTCTGCGCCGACGTGCTGCTGGATGATCTTGCGGCGCATTTCCTCCCCGGCGGCGACCTGGCGAGCTTCGACGGGCTCGAGTTCGACGTGATGACCTTCACCCGCGCCCCGGCGAGCGGTCGCATCGGCGCGCGCGGCCACGACTGCGACGCGGACGGCAAGGCTGACTACGGGATCCTCGACGGGCGCAATACGTATGGGATCGGCGTATACGACTTCTGCCGGCGATTGCGCGAGCGCCTCGGGGACGAGAAGCTCATCCTCGCCGACGGCGCCGGGCCGCGGCATCAGCGGGGTTTCGGCGCACTGAACGGGATCGAGAGCGAGGGGTGGCCCGTCCTGTCGGACTGGGAGGTCGTGGACTGGTCCGGCGGCCTCAATCGTCACAACTTCTGGCGCGAGAACGCCCACCCGCCGGCCTTCAGCTACGTCAACCACAAGTTCATCCAGGCGGGCAAGCCGGTGCGCGTGCCCCTGAGCATCTCGCGGCTCGTCCTCGCCTCGTGCCTCTTCACCGACTCGGCCATCACCTACTCCCTGCAGCCCGCGAGGGACGAGGGGCAGCTCATCGGCATCTACGACGAGCTGGTGATGGGCACGCAGGGACGGACGAACTGGCTCGGGATGCCCACGGGCGCTCCGCGCCGGCTGGGATTCGAGTCACCCGATCTGCTGCGGGGCGAGGGGCGGAGGTGGAGCCGGGCGTTCATGAAGCGATGGACGTCGCCCAATGCCGACCTTTGGACGGACGCGCGCGGGCTCCACGCCGCCGGGCGGAGGGGGGCCTCGGGCCCGCTGCTATTCACGCTGCGCGACGTGGGGGCCCCCGCGGGCGACCTGCTGCTGCGACTGCGGATTCAGGCCGAGCCGATGCAGGGCTACCCGCCCGAGGTGGCCCGCCTCGTGTGGGTCGCGTGCCTGAGCGCCGGAGAGCTCGTGACGCCCAGGATGCCGCAAACCGGGATGGCCGTGCGCGGCGGCGCCGAGGGCCCCATCGACCAGAGGACTGGAGCCACGGCATCCTACCGCGATCCCGGGGCCATAGCGGGCGAGTCGCACCGCTCCTACTACCTGCACCCGCCGTATCGAGGCGCCACCGGCTACGCATTCTGGGAGACGGAGGCCACGCTGCCTCCGGATGACTGCCGGCTGCAGTTCTACACGGGGCTCAGCGATACGGCGCGCGCCACGAGCGACGGGGTGACCTTCAAGGTCCTGCTGCGGGAAGGAGGGGCCGAGCACGAGGTATTCAGTCGGCACCATGTGGAGCGCGCGTGGGCGCAGCACGCGGTGGACATCAGCCGGTGGCAGGGCAAGACGGTGCGGCTGCGCTTCGTCTCCGACGTCGGACCGGAGAACAACTCCGTCGCCGACCAGAGCTACTGGGGAGACGTGGCCGTGGTCCGGGCCGGGCGCACGCCGCGGCCGCGCGAGGCGCTCTCCCACACTCCCGGGAGGATCATGACCTGGGCCGGCCCGCGACCCTTCGACGCGAGCTTCTACTTCCGCGACCGCGGGCCCGACACCGTGGACTTTGAGTTCCAGGTGGAGAGCGTGGAGCCGCTGACGATCGCGGACATGTCACTGCACGCGGCAGCGGATGCCGTCTGCCGCGAGTACGAGCACGGTGCCGTGCTGGCGAACCCGTCGATGCGTCCATACACCTTCGATATGGCAAAGCTCTTCCCGGGCGAGCGCTTGCGGCGGCTCAACGGCTCCCCGAAGCAGGATCCCGTGGCCAACGACGGCTCTGGCGTCGGTGCAACGCTGACGCTCGGGGCCAGGGATGGCATCTTCCTGTCCGAGCGATAGCACCGGATGCCTCCACATAGTGAGGGTGGTCCCATGAAGCTGCTCATAGCGGTCGTCAACAGCCAGGATGCCCGGAGCCTGCGCGACGCGCTGATCGAGAGCGGCTTCCGGTTCACGGAGATCGGCAGCACGGGCGGCTTTCTCCGTCAGGGGAATCTGACGCTGCTGATCGGCGTCGCGGAGGACGAGGTCCAGGCGGCCATGGAGCTCATCGGGCAGCACTGTCGCACGCGGGAAGAGGTGGTAGACGTGACGCCCCCGGACACTCGCGTGTACAGCCATCCTGTCGCCGAGGCCCTCACGGTGCCGATCGGGGGCGCTCAGGTGTTCGTCGTCAACGTCGAGCAGGTTGTCCAGATATAGTGGCATCGCGCCTCACGACGCGCTGATCCGGTCATGGCTGTAGGCGAACCGACACCTGAGCTGGCCCGGCTGGACATACTGCGGGGCATGCGCCTCTGGAACATCCGCAGCGCATTCGCCGGAGTATTCTGGTCAATAACGCTTGGCGCATACCGCACCGGCTACGCCCTGCACCTGGGTGCATCGGACGCCCTCATTGGCATCCTCGCCGGCGTGGAGTCCTGGGTGCACACGCTGCAGATGGTCTCCCCCCTGCTCATCGAGCGCGTGCGGCGCCGCAAAGCCTTGTGCATCCTCGCCTTCGGTGGCAGCTACGTCATCTGGCTCCCCATCGCCCTCATCCCCTTCTTCGTCTCCGAGGCCGCCCGTCCATGGGCCATGATCGCCCTGGTCGGGCTCTCATCCGCGATGCTCGCCTCTGCGTCTCCGGCTTTGAGCTCCTGGTTCACGGACTTGGTGCCGGCACAGATGCGCGGGCGATATGTGGCACGGCAGCACACGGTCATCGGCGGCGTGGGCCTCGTGGCCTCTATCGCCGCCGGGCGCTACATGGACATCTTCCCCGATGCTGGCAGGCAGACGGGGTTCATCTCGCTCTTTGCCGTCGCCGTCGGCTTCTCCCTCGTGTCCGTCGGCGTGTGGTCGCTGATCCCCGAGCCGCCTATGGCCAGAGGCCGTCCCGTGCGCGTGGGCGCGTTCCTGTCGCTGCCGTTCCGCCATGCGAGCTTCCGGAGCCTTATGATATTCGGCTCTGCTCTGGCGCTGGCCCTGATGATCGCGGGCCCATTCTTCGTCGTGTACATGCTGAAGCAGCTCCAGATCCCGTACGCACAGATCGCCATCTTCTCAGCCATCAACACAATCTGCGCCATGATCACGAACCCCATGTGGGGATACCTGTCCGACAAGTTCGGCCACAAGCCGATGCTCAAAATCAGTGCTGGAGGTATATGTCTGATACCCCTCGCGTGGTTCTTCGTCACGAAACAGAACTACTGGGTGACACTTCCCATCATCCAGGTCTGGGCGGGGACGATAGGCGCTGGGCTCGTTTTGTCCCAGTACAACCTGATGCTGAAGACCGCCCCCGCCGAGAGCCGGACCGTGTACATCGGCGCATACTCCGCTCTGGTCAGCGGCGCGTCCGCCGTGGGTGCAATGCTCGGCGGGGCGCTGGCCGACGTATTCTCGCGCCTCGCGCCGCTGACGTGGCTCGGGCAGCCCGTGTCCAACATGCAGTGCGTCTTCCTCGTCTCGTCGGCGTGCCGCGTCGCATCGCTGGGGCTCCTTGCTCGCGTCGGAGAGGAACGAGAGACGACGCCCGGCGCCGTACTCAGTCAGATCCGAAGCGGCCGACCGTTGCTCACGCTTTGGGGCCTCCTGCGCATGGCCCGCTCCGCCGATCCCACGCACAAGGCGCACGCCGCCGAGGCGCTGGGCAGCACCCGCAGCATGCTGGCCGTGGACGATCTGATCAGGCTCCTGGACGACACAGACCGCGACGTCCGCCGTCAGGCGGCGAAAGCCCTTGGGCAGATCGGAGACGCACGCGCCGTGCAGCCGCTCATCGAGAAGAGCCGTGATCCTCTGGCTGACATCGTAGAGGACGCCGTCGAGGCGCTGGGGCACGTCCGGGCGCCGGGCAGTCTGGAGGCGCTCCTGCAGTTGCTCAACGACGAGCGAGCATCGGTGCGCAAGAGCGCGGCCCTTGCTCTCGCCACCATGGGCGCCCCGGAGGCACAGGAGCCACTGGAGAGGATGATCGTGCGCGAGCGTGATACCGCGGTCTTCCTCGTCGCCGCGGACGCCCTCAGCAAGGTCGGTAGCAGGCAGGCCATGCACGTGCTCCGCAGGCTGCTGCGACGAAGCAGCTCCGGCGTGGTGCGGAGACAGGCGGCGAACGCCATGGGGAACCTGCTGGGGCAGCGCGGGCAGTTCTACGCCATCTTGCAGGCCGACGAGATGCGGCAGGAGGAGTTGGTCGCCCGCATCCTCAACCGGGCACGGAGGCGTCTACGCGGCCGCGTGCCGGCGCCCCCGGAGGAACGAGGCCGGGTCCAGCGCCAGCTCGAAGTGGTCTTGCGTCAGTGGACCGAGGAGCAGTACGCGAATGCGGTGCGGGGCGCCTACGACATTGCATCGCGCATCGCCCGCCAGTTCGCACAGAGCGCTCTGGCGGAGAACCTGCTCGCGAGCGAGCACGGTGGCCACGTCCGCGACATGAGCGCGGAGCGACGCGTCGGGCTGCTGCTGAAGAGCAGCGATGGCCTGCAGCTCAACATGGGTTTCGTGTCCGGGCTCTACCACGAAGTCCAGCACAGGCGTATCCATCGCGAGGAGGCCCTGCTGGCGATGTTCGCCTTCGGACAGATCGCCGATGAGCTGCGGCGCCTCGCCCGAGATGCGGGGGCAGCAAGGGGAGGAGGCGACAGGTACCGGGGCGATAGTGGCGAGTCCGTGTAGCGCGCAGCCGCCTCGGCCCGGACGACCGGACCGATGACACGACGGAGCGTTGCAGCAGTAGTTGCCGCGGCGGCCCTCTGCATCGGCACTGCGTGGGTCGATGCTGCCGCGTCGCGGGATGCCGCGGGCGGTGCGGGGTTTGTGGTGTGGACCAGCTCTGCGTACATCGCCACCGCGCCCTCAACGATGCCGCCGTCGCTCGAAGCCCCGCCGACGCTCAGCATCGAGGCCGCCCTCAACGAGTACGAGCACGTCACGCTCAACGTGACCAACCTGACCCACACTGCCGTCGAGTTCCGGCTGGACGGCGAGCTGCCGGGCCAGGTGGGGCGGCCGCGCTCGGGCCTCAACGCGCCCATTCAGAAGCTCGCCACGCACCAGCCGCGTGCGCTGAGGGTGAAGCTGGCGGACCTTCCGGAGAAGGAGGACGGGCTGGCCATGCCTTTGGTGGAGCTCAATGGCCTGAACACGTTCTTCGTCCAGCCGCTGAGCACGCGGCAGCTCTGGCTCACGGTGCACACCGGGGAGCTGGAGCCGGGGAAGAGCCGGCACAGTATCCGCATCGTCCCGCTGAGCGCCGCGCTTCCGGAGGTGACGGTGCCCGTCGAGATGATGGTGTGGAGCTTCCGCCTCGAGGACGAGGCCCCGATCGGCGTCTTCTGCTTCGACTACGCCGGCGACTACGAGTCCATGACGCGCTACAAGATCAACACCTGGTTCCGGGGCGCCTTTCCGCCCGCGTCCAAGGGCAACCTGGAGCTCGATGCCGACGGGAACCTGGGCGAGTACAAGACCGACATCGCCCGCGTGAAGCAGCGCATGGCGGACGGGGCGCGCAAGTTCCTGTTCTCCTACGGCTACACCGGGAGCTTCATGAAGTGGGCGCAGGAGAATAAGATCGAGTACATGAGCGAACGGTGGCAGCGCCTCTTCAAGCAGATCCTCTCGCGCATGGTGAGGGAATGGCTTGAGGCGGGCCTCCGCTACGAGGACTTCGCGCTCCAGAGCATTGACGAGGCGCACGGCGACGGCGTGCAGAAGGTCATCGAGACGACGCCGCTCATCCGGGAAGTGGATCCGAAGGTGCGCCTGGCCATGACCATCATGACGGACCTGGCCGAGCTCAAGCAAATGGCGCCGCACGTGGACGTCTGGCTCAACAGGAACGGCGCCATCTGGGGAGACGAGCAGCGGGAGTTCTTCCGCTCCGAGAGGGCCCAGGGCAAGCCCATCTGGAGCTGGAACATGCCCAGCACGCCGAAGTGGCAGCCGCTCACCCAGTTCCGCACCTACGGCTGGCGGGCCATGAAGTTCGACTTCGATGCCATCGGCTTCTTCCTCTACTTCGGACTTGTGTACGATCCCCAGCGTCCCGGCGGCGCCATCGCCACACGGCACTGGGAGGCGTGGCGCGACGGTGTCGAGGACTATCAGTATCTGTGGACGCTGCGCGAGGCGATCCGCGGGGCGCGAGAGCGGGGGGCGGCCGAGGGTGAGCTGAAGCCAGCCAACGCGTTGCTCTCGCGGGTCGTTGACGACGTCATCACGGAGAAGTTCTTCCCGCCGAACACGCAGGAGACGCACGACGGCATCCAGGCCGCCCGGCGGCTGGTGGCGGCGGAGATCGAGCGCGTCGTGGCCCTGAAGGGAGGGCCGTGAATGGGTAGTCACGGGACCGTGCCCAGGTTCTTTGCCCTCGTGGCCGCTGTTGCCATGTGGGTCTCCGGGGCCGCGCGCCCCGATGCCGTCAACCTGATTCCCAACGGCGACTTCGAGAGAGCGAGCGCCGCTGACCCCAACCTGCCCGAGGGCTGGACGCCGCACGAGAACGGAAAGGTGAAGACGGTGTGGGTGGCGACGGGAGCGGTCTCGGGGAAGCGCTGCCTGGAGATGGTGTCCGATCCCGAGGAACGCGGCGGCCACGCGTACTGGGTCTCGCAGCCCTTCGCGGTGCGGCCCGGAATGGCGCATCGCATGTCGCTGCGCTACAAGGCCGAGGGGCACGGCGTCCCCATCTTCGACCTGGAGAAGGTGAAGAACTGGCGCCTCAAGGCCGGCGGCACCGAGGGGAAGTGGGTCCTGCACGAGGACGTGGTCGTCGTCCCGCCCGACGTGACCACCGCGCGCTTCTTCGCCCACAACTACCATCGGCGCGGGAAGACCATCTGGGTCGATGACATCAGGCTGTACGAGCTGCCGCTGTCCGAGTCGCCCATGACGAAGCGGCTCATCAAGGCGCGCGAATCGGTCGGCGCGCTGGAGCGGAATCTGGCTCGTCTTCAGTTGACCGCGGCCCAGCAAGACGATCTCGCGGCGATGCGCGTGGGCCTCACGGACCTGGGGCGAGTATACGCAAAGCTGGAGGCCGGTGAGGCGACGGGAGATGACTTCCGCCAGATGAACGAGGGCCTCGACGCCATCGAGAAGACCATCGGCGGCTACCTGTTCACCGTGTGGGCCATCGCGCCGGAGCAGTGGGAGCGCGGCGCGCGAGAGCCCACCATCGTCACCAGATCACAGGAGATGAGTCTGAGGGTCGCTCGCCGCACGACCGTCCGCCACATCCTGGGCGTGATGGGCCTCGTGGGCGAGGGGCTCGCGGCGCGCGTCACCGTGGTGCCGCAGGGCGCGGCGCGCAAGTGGGAGCACCGACTGCTCGTCACACCCGCGTCCGCTCGCGGGGGCGGTGCATGGGGCGCGATGAACGCGCTCGGTGAGGTCTTCCTGCCGCCCGGCGTCCCCCGGTTCGTCACTGTCGAGATCGAGCCCGGCGACGCGAAGCCCGGGGAGTACGCCGTGAAGCTCCCCGTGGAGTGCCTCGATCGCCCGGCGGAGGCGGGCCAGGTTGCGATGGTGATACAGGTCGTCGCCATTGTGGGGCTGTCGCACGAGCCCGAGGGAGACTGAAAGCATGACCATCCGGATGATCAGACGACGCTGCGCCGTTGCACTCCTGGCGGGCCTCATCGCTGCTGCAGTCCTCGTTCCGCTGCTGCCCGGCACGTGCGCCGACGACGGCATCGAGCGCGGTTGGCTCCCCAACGGCCTCAAGGTCATCATGAAGGAGGTGCACACGGCTCCCGTCGTAGCCTTCCAGGTGTGGTACGAGGTGGGCTCGCGCAACGAGCACGATGGCGTCACCGGCGGCTCGCACCTGCTCGAGCATATGCTCTTCAAGGGCACTCCGACGCTCCCCAAGGGCGAGATCCCCCGCCTCCTGGACCGCGTGGGCGCGCGCTCGAATGCTTTCACCAGTTACGACTACACGTGCTACTGGGAGACGCTCGCCAGCGAGCACCTCGAGCTGGCCATGCGCATCGAGTCCGACCGCATGGTGAATAGCCTGATCGACGACGCCGAACGCCAGGCAGAGATGAGCGTGGTGCGCTCGGAGCTCGAGGGGCGCGAGAACAACCCGCGGCAGGTGCTCGGCATCCAGCTCCAGGCCGCCGCCTACCAGAGCCATGCGTACCACCGGCCCATCATCGGCTGGCGCAGCGACGTCGAGGGCATGTCCACCGAGACGCTCCGGCAGTACTACCGCACGTACTACATGCCCAACAACGCCGTCGTGGTCATGGTCGGCGACTTCGACGCGACGCACGCCATGGAGCTGATACGCAAGTACTTCGGCCCGCTGCCGCCGGGGGAGCCGCCGCCCAGGGTGATCACCACCGAACCGCGCCAGCGCGGCGAGCGGCGCGTCCGCGTGCGCATGGAGGGCACGACGTGGTACATCCAGATGGCGTACCACGGTCCGCGGCTGATCGACGACGACACGTACGCCATGGACGTGCTCGACGCGGTCCTCAGCAGCGGCCGCGCCTCGCGCCTGTACCAGGGCCTCGTGGAGACGCAGCTCGCAATGTCGGCCGGCTCGGCGAGCTGGACGCCGAGGGATCCGGGGCTCTTCGAGCTGTACGCCACGGTGCGGCAGGGAGTGGACGTGGAGAAAGTCGAGCAGGCGCTCCTGGAGCAGGTGGAGCGGGCTCGCACCACGCTGCCCACGCCCGAGGAGCTGGAGCGCGTCAAGAACCAGGTGGAGGCCGCCTACACGTTCGAGAAAGACAGCGTCACGGCCCAGGCCAACTCGCTGGGCGGCCACCAGATCCTGCACAGCTACGAGTACGTGAGCACCTACGTGGACAGGATCCGCCGGGTGACCGGCGAGGACGTGCAGCGCGTGGCGCGCGAGTACTTCACGGAGGACAACTGCACGGTCGGCATCTTCGAGCCCATCGCACCGGCGGGAGCGCGGGCGCCGCCACCCCCCGGCGGCGGCGGACCGGCGCCGCGGTGGCGCTTCCACGATGCGCTGTGGAGCGGTCCGAGAGCCGAGCCGGTCCTGCCACTGCCACACACGTGTGGCGCAGCCTGCCAGCCTGCGGACCGCTCCACAGCCTGCCAGGCCGAGCCACTGTGGCGCCCCCACCAGCCGGCGTACTACCGTGCCAGTCGCTCCGTGCAGAGCCCAGCATACGTCCCAGCGCTAGTCTCCCCGCCGAGCGCCCTCGTCACCAGGACGCCCCCGCGGCGCGCCGCGCCGACGCGGACCGTGCTGCCCAACGGCATGGTCGTCATCGTCCAGGAGAACCACGCCAACACGACCATCGCCGTTGCTGGCCATCTCCACACCGGCGGCGTCTTCGATCCGCCGGGCAAACCCGGGCTGGCCGGGTTCACGAGCGCTCTGCTGAGCCGGGGCACGAAGCGCCGGACATCGCTGCAACTGGCCCAGAGCACGGAGTCGGTCGGAGCGTCCGTGAGCATCGGCGGCGGACGTCCGGCGACCACGAACTTCGGCGGCTCCTGCCTCACGAAGCACTTCGACGTGGTCCTGGACGTGCTGTCGGATGAGCTGCGGAACCCATCCTTCCCCGAGGACGAGGTCGAGAAGCTTCGGAACCAGGCGCTCGCCGGCCTGCAGCAGTCGCTGGAGAGCACCCGGGCACGGGCGGGGCGGGCCTTCCTGCGAAGTGTGTTCCCGGAGGGGCACCCCTACGCTGTCCCCAGCTTCGACGAGGCCATCGAGGCCGTCAAGGCGCGCACACGCCAGGACGCGGTGGACTTCTACGAGAAGCACTACGGCCCGGACACCGCGGCCATCGTCATCGTCGGGGACGTAGACACGGAGCAGGCCGTCGCCAAGGTCAAGCAGTACTTCGGCGACTGGGAACCGACGGGCCGCACGCGGGAGGTGCGCATACCTGACGCGCCGCTGCAGAGGGAGATCGTGCGCGAAGTCATCCCCATGATGGACAAGTCCCAGGTGGACATCATCCTCGGTCACTGGGGCGGGGTGAAGCGGCTGGACCCGGATTTCTACGCCGTCACCGTGATGAACTTCGTCCTCGGTGGAGGCTCGACGACGAGCCGTCTCGGCGAGAAGGTGCGGGACGAGATGGGACTGGCGTACGGCATCTGGTGCTACTCGCGCACGTACCGCGGCCGGGCCGACTGGCGCACGGAGCTGGGCGTCAACCCGCAGCACGTTGACAAAGCGGTCGGCGCAGCGCTGGACGTCATAAAGAAGTACAAGGCCGATGGCCCAACGCAGGCGGAAGTGGATGACGCGCTGGCGTACATCACGGGGAGTTATCCGGTCGCGCTCGAGACCAACCAGGCCGTGGCCGGGCAGCTGCTCCTGGCGGAGTACTACGACCTCGGGCTGGACTTCATCGACCGCCACAATGAGCTGTACCGGCAGGTCACCCTGGAACAGGTCCGCGAGGCGGCGCACAAGCATCTGCACCCGGAGGCATATACGCTCGTAATCGCGGGCCCGTATGAGGACAAGGGATAGGCGCCCGCCCACGATGCGTGTGAGCCACGACAGCAATCGCAACGGCCAACTCCCCATCGCAGTCGGCGTGGTGCTCTACCTCGGCTTCGGCTGCGTCTTCGCCCTGGGGACGCCGCCCCTGACCGGTCCGGACGAGGGCCCGCATGCCGTCTACATCAGAGTGGTCGCCACGGAGCTTCGCCTCCCGCAGGTCGGCCCGCCCGTGGCGTACAGCGAGACCGCAACCACAACCCATCAGGCACAGCACCCACCCGGCTACTACTTCCTCTGCGCGCCGCTGTTCCGGCTGCTCCGGGCGCTCAGTGTCTCCCCGTGGACGGGGCTGCGGCTGTTCTCCCTCCTCATTGGCGCCGCCACCGTGGTCGTGGTCTGGCGCATAGGCCGGCTGCTCTTTCCCGAGGGATCCACCGCCGTGGCCCTCAGCGCCACCACCGGCATGGTCCCTATGTTCCAGTACATGACGGCCATGATCAACAACATCGGCCTCGCAATCCTCTTCGTCGCGCTGGCAGCGCACCGGATGGCCGTCATCCTCCGGGGCCGAGACGACAGGCGGCAGTGGGCGATCCTCGGGATCATACTCGGCCTCGCCAGTCTCACCAGCCTCATGGGCCTGGCCCTCTGTCTGGTGCCGATGGGGCTCCTCGCAATGCGGGCCCGGGCTCTGGGAGCGCGCGAGGCTCTGCTCCGTCTGGCCGCTGTTGTCGGCGGGCCGGCGGCTCTCGCGGGATGGTGGTTCGCCCGCAACTATGTGGTGCATGGCGCTCTGACGCCCATGTTCCGTGGGCAGCCGGCGATGGTCGTTGGGCTGCCCACAGTGCTCCTGGGCGACCCCATGGCGGCACTCCTGTCGGTGGGCATCATCCTCAACAACGGTCTGATCCAGCTCTGGTCGTGCGCTTGGCTGATGCGAGAGACCGGGGCCCCGATGCCTGCTCTCGTTCTACTCCGCCTGGTCGCATACGTTGGCTTCGCGCTCTTCGTGGCCGGCGTCGTCCGGGCGGGCCGGAGCAGTCATGCTGCGCTCCGGTCGTGGGCCACCATCGCTGTCCTTGCCTTCCTCATCGTTCTGGGAGGCGTCGTGCGCCAGGCGTGGTACGTGGACCTGCAAGTGGCGGGATTCGTGGGCAGGTACTTCGTGATACTCCTGCCCCTCTGTCTTCCCCTCGCCGCGTGGGGACTGGACCTGGCACAGGCCGGGCGCCTCAGCGTCACGCGGCTGCTGGCGGCATCCTGGGCGTTCCTCATCTTGGGCAACGCCGCGCATGCCGCGTACGTGGTGTGGTTCTTCCAGCGCTATTGAGCCCCCCACTTCCCCCCGACGAGCGTATACCCGGCCAGTATTTGCATGGGAGACAAGGCGCCCCGGGATGGTAAGATAGAGGTGTAGCGAGCAATAGGGCAGGGCTGAAGGGGGTAAGGCGTATGTCGCCGAGGTGCTGCTCCTTTGCCGCTCTGTGTGTCCTCGCCGCATCGGTCCTCCTGGTGTCCGCCGGCGTTGCAGATGAGGAGTCCCGACTGCCCGTCCTGCAGGACGAGATGGTTCTGCAGAGCAGTCCGGGGCTCAACCTCGGACGCCTCACGGTCTACGGCGGCCTTCTGGTCGGCACGGACTTCCTCGGCAGGGCTGCGCGTAGCTACCTGCAGTGGGACCTCTCCGCCCTGGATGCCGACAAGCCCGTGTCCGGGGCGACGCTGCGCGCTTATCTTACCCGCAAGTACTACGCGGCAGAAGCTCCCATCGAGGCCCGCCTTTGCCCCGATGACACCTGGCGCGCCGAGGTCATTACGTGGGACAATGCACCTCAGCCGGCCGGGGAGGCAGCCGCCGCTGTGTCCCCGCCTCTGACCGCGGGACAGTACTACGAATGGGACGTGACCGCCCTCGTGCTGGCGGAGTTGGCCGGCGACAGGAAGCTCAGCGTCGTGCTGATGGACGCTGGTGAGGGCATGAATACGTATACGTACACCTACTTCGCCGAGGGCGAATACGTGGACGCCGATGGCGCCGCTTACCCGCCCGTACTCGTGGTGACGCAGGGCGGTGCCGCCGCGGATACCACGCCGCCCGTACTCGCTCTGTCGGCTAACCACGACACGCTGTGGCCCCCGAACCACAAGTACATGACGGTCGGGGTCACGCCCGAGGCCAGCGATGACTCCGGCGAGGCGCCGGCAGTGACCTTCGTCTCTGTCGTAAGCGATGAGCCTGATGACGCCAGGGGCGGGGGCGATGGCCACACCACGAACGACATCCTGCAGGTGGGCGAGTTCTCGTTTCTGCTCCGCGCCGAGCGCAGCGGCAGCGGGGATGGCCGGACGTATACCCTGACGTACCGGGCGACGGACGCATCCGGCAACGAAACCACCGCGACGTGCACCGTGCAAGTGCCGCACGATAAGGACAAGAAGTAGCCTCGGAGCCCGTGACGCGAATCCGAGAGGGCGAGGCAGATGCCTCGCCCTCTCATGCATTTGCCGCCGGCCGCGCCGTGTGCCCTTCGTCACGCCAGGGCGGTCACAGGAGGATGTCCTCCGCCGCGCGCCGAAAAGCGCCCGGTGATGGCACGGGGGAAGATGGCCACAGCACGCCGGGCGTGGGGCGCTGTGGCCGCTCTACTTGCGACATCCGCCGCCGCTGACCCAAAGGGCCTCAGTGAGACCGTCATCCGACCCAGTCTGGTGAGGCCCGGCGGCCTGGTGCTTCCTGCTCCCGAGCCGTCCGATGCCCGGGGCGCCCGCATCGGGCCGACCCGCCACGTGCGGGCCGACCCGCGAGAGTACTACGTGGACTTCACGCTGTGCCCCACCTACAACTTCGACCTGGACAACGTCGATTCCATCCCGGAGTGCTTACCGTTCCTGCTCGTATCGCCGTGGCTGATCCAGCGGGACCTGGAGAATCCCCTCTCCCGCGCTCTGACCGAGACCGAGCTGCTCAACACGGACGAGGGGCGCCTCGAGCGTCGGATTCTCGATCTCGGGGTGTACGTCGGCGCCAACTGGGGCGCGGCCGACAACGCGGCCAACGCGATACTGTTCATGCTGAAGCGGGAGCGCGTCGGCGTGCGCGACCCGTGGATCAGCATGGGCGCCCAGATCCTGTCGGAGCGCTTCGCCTCCTTCATCGGCACTGCCGACACGACGGGGCACGAGATCGCCATCGACATCGGCGTGCACGGCATCGCCTCCTACGATTCCGTGGCCAACGTCGAGAACATGATACTCTCGGCGCACCGCAGCGGCCTGCGCGCCATCGTCATCACCGACCACGACACCATCGGCGGGGCCCTCTATGCGCAGCGCGTCGCCGAGCGCCTGAAGCGGGAGGGGCGAATCCGGAAGGACTTCATGGTGATCGTGGGCGAGGAGATCACGACGCGTGAGGGGCACATCTACGCCCTGTTCATACACGAGCACGTGCTGCAGGGCATGACTGCCAGCCAGACCATCCGCGAGATCCACCGCCAGGGCGGCCTCGCCATCCTCACCGACCCCACCGCCGGCAGCGGCGTACAGATGGCCAAGAAGTACCCTATCGACGGATTCGTCATCCGCCCAGGATTGCGCCGCTACTACCGCGCGTCGCAGCTCATGGTGGACCCGAAGCTCCTCGGCAAACCGCCCTTCTTCACCCTCTCACCGAACTTCAATGGCACGTTCGGGGCGGTCTACACGCTGGTGAACACTCCCGACCATACGCCGGAGGGGCTCAAGCGCGCCATCAAGGAGGGGAACGCGTCCGCCGCCGGCAACGCGTACTACCCCTACATCGCCATCCTCGGCATGGTCCCCATCATGAAGTTCGAGCGCTTCGTGAACCGCTACTTCGAGGGCCGCGCGGAGCTCGAGCGCTTCCTCGAGAGGCTACTGGGCGCCGACCACGTGCACCTCAGGCTCACCTGGACCCCCGAGGTCCACCGCCTCATGAACCTGCAGGTCTTCAGTACCATGGGCCGGCTCGTCGCCGGCGACAGCCCCCTGCGCGACCCGCCCAAGGTGGACGGCATCTCACTGAGCTACGGCCCGGTGTACATAGACTACTCGCAGTCAGGCGGGGAGAGCGTCTTCGTCTCCGTGGCGTCCCGGTTCTGAGGGCTCCGTCTGCGTCAGTGCGATCACCTGCCCCAGGTGATCGTAGACCCCGCTGCACGTGAACAGCATCACCTGCGTGCGCTCGGCAAGCTGCTGCAGCATGGCGGCGGCCGCGCGCCGGCGGTGCGGGTCGAAGGTCACGAACGGGTCATCGAGCAGCAGCGGCGCCGGATCGTCCGGCCACAGGAGTTCGGCCAGAGCCAGACGCGCCGCCAGGAAGACCTGCTCCTGCGTGGCGCAGCTCAGCTCCGCCGACCCCGCCTGCACCGGGACCTCCTCGTTCTTTCGCGGGGAGAACACCGAGATGTCCAGCGACGTCTCGTCGATCCGCACCGTGTCGTATCGGCCCCGCGTGACCTCCGCCAGCAGCTCGCCCGTCCGCGGCCCCAACTGCTCCGCGGCACGCGACAGCGTCTCCTCCTGCGCCTCCGCCAGCACCTCGTGCACGAGCTGGTACACCTCCAGCCGCCGCTCCTCGTTGGCGAGGTGCTCCTTGGCGACGGCGGCGGCCTCGCCCAGCCCCGCCACCTGCTCGGGCTCCACGGACGCGCGCTGCAGCACGACGGTGCTCTCCGTCTTGGTCCTCTGCACGGACTGCAGCTCCTGCTCGAGGCGCTCTATCTTCCGCTGCAGCTCGACGTGCTCGCGCGGTGAGAAGGCGGCGGCCGCGAGTGCCTCGGATGCCAGGCTCTCCTTTGCTGCCTCGCGTCGGTGCCACTGCTCGCGCTGTGTCGTCTCGAGGCCTTCCACGGTCTCAGTGCCAAGCGCTCCGCGCAGCTCGCCCCGCTTCGCATCAGCCGCGCTCGCGTGTCGTTGCGCCTGTTGCAGCTTGGCGGTGAGGTCGTCGCGGCTCTCGCAGTCGAGGTCGCCGAGGGTGGATGCGATCTCGTCGGCGGCGTGCGCGATCGCTCCTTCCGCCTCGCTCAGCTCCTCGCGCAGTTCGCCCAGGCGCGTATCGTAGTCCATGGGCGGGCGCACGCGCGACTTCGCCACGCCGTACGCCACGAGTGCCATGCCGACAGCGGCGCCCGCGAGCATCCATGGCTTCACTGCGATCCCAAGCACCACGCCGAGCGCAACCAGCACCGCGCCGGCCACGGTCAGCGGGTTGACGACGGGCCACGGCTTCGGTGCGGCCGCCTCCTCCTCCGCGAGCCGCTCCATCTCCCCCTCGAGCTGCTCGGCGCGCCCGCGGTCCCGCTCGGCCGTGCGCTCCAGGGCGTCGATGCTCTCCAGTGCCGCCGGGCCCTTCTCAGCGATCTCCGCCAACGCGCCGGCAGCGGCCTCGGCTTCGGACGCCTCCTCCTCCAGCTTCTGCGCCGCCCGGATCAGCTCATCCAGTCGCCCGTACTCACCCTCCGCCTCCGCCACCTCCTC